>CAYNNJ010000007.1:0-16530 GCA_964398755.1 uncultured Bdellovibrionales bacterium | reverse complement strand
CACATCTGGCAACGAAGGTATTGTAGCGGAAAGGAAAAAAAATGGCAATATGGAGCCATTTCGATACTCTTTGTAAGAAAAAAGGCTTGCCGGGCGTGGCCGGAAAGCCTCTCTAGATCTGGTCCAGACCCATCTGGAAGTGCTGCGGGTCAAAGGGTTCGCTCCAATCGCCGCCCCACTTAAAGTCGAGGTCTTCGAACACCCGGACGACCCAAGATCTCCTAGCAATCGTACCGGGCGCTTCAGGCACGTATGGAGCATCAGGAGCCCAGAAACCGTCGGAGCAGCAGGGATTCCACAGGGGATTCAAGTCAAAAGCTAGGCCGTAGGCATGGAGCGACAGTCTGTCGGTACCAGCAATGAAGCGGTAGTTAAATCCGCTACTATTGTTAGCCTGCATCGACCGGACATCATCCCACCCATAGGCCACGATGGGCACTATGGAATGAATGGGGAAGTGTCCTGCACAGAGCCGACTGAGCCCCCGGAGCACTCGTGGAGCGATCGCCCGATGGAGCACCAGCTGACCCGTGCGTACCCCCTGCTCGATCGACCAGTAGTCCGGAGTGATTACGACCAAGTCGTCGATGATCTCTCGCGGTATAGGTTTCGGACAAAGGTAGCGCGGATCGAGGCCAAGAGCCGTGTACCTAAGAGAGTCCATTATCACTCTTGCTGTGATCGCAAGCCAGTTCCCGAGCAGGGACCACTGGCCGGCCAAAGATTCTGGGGTGGTCGTATGGATCCTATGAATGGCAATTCCCTCCCAGGCCGAACCAGATCCTGCCATCCGGCAGATCGGAGGTCCGCGAGCTCACTTGGCGGCTGGAGGAGACCGGAAGAAAAACCATGGCCCGCAAACAGCCGCTCGACATACGGTTCCAATTCCTCATCAATCTCCATCACCACTGAAATGAGCCGGGTAAGTGCGGACTCGGTCATGAACCAGTGAAGCGTGATGAATCCTGCACCCTCCTTGAGAGTGATTGTTCTCAGTGTTCTCATGCCAATCCCGCCCACCGGGACCGTGATGAATTGACCTGTGCTGAGATCAAGCGCAAAGTGCCTTTCCATGGCAAGCAGACAGGGCCACACCCTGGCGACTTCATCACGCCCGAAAATCTTATAGTATCGAAGTACTCTCATTCGGTCCTCGCATGTTGTTGGAAAGAAAACTCCCCCACCCGAGAGGGGTGAGGGATTCAGAATACCGCATTTTGATTGCGGGCGTCAATTAGTAGTCCTTGAGCTTGCGGAGGTGTTCGTGCTCACGAATTTTCTCGAGCGCCTTGGCTTCGATCTGGCGGATACGCTCGCGGGTAACGCCGAACTCCTGACCGACTTCTTCGAGAGTATGGGTGACGCCGTCTTCGAGTCCGAAACGGATACGAAGAATCTTCTGTTCACGCGGGGTGAGTTCACTCAAAATATCAGAGATATGGGACTTCAAGAGCTTGCGAGACGCGGCCTGGTGAGGCATAACGGTCTCAGTATCCTCGATAAAGTCACCAAGGACGCTATCGTCTTCGTTATCACCAACCGAGGTCTCGAGGGAAACGGTTTCCTGAGAAATCTTTTGGATGTGGCGTATCTTTTCTACTTCCATGTTCATTTCGGCAGCGATTTCTTCGGCCAACGGCTCACGCCCGAGCTCCTGGACGAGACGTCGGGTGACCTGAGCATACTTGTTGATCGTTTCCACCATGTGAACCGGGATGCGGATGGTGCGGGACTGATCAGCGAGGGCGCGGGTAATCGCCTGGCGAATCCACCAGGTGGCATAGGTCGAAAACTTGAATCCCTTGCGATAATCAAATTTCTCGACGGCGCGGAACAAACCGATATTCCCCTCCTGGATAAGGTCGAGAAGTGAGAGGTTGTGAGAGCGACCGACATACTTCTTGGCAATCGAAACCACAAGCCGGAGGTTCGCTTCAGTCAGACGCTGTTTGGCATTCAAGTCATTCTTTTCGATGGCTTTGGCCAAACGGACTTCTTCTTCACCAGAGAGGAGCGAGACCCGTCCGATTTCCTTCAGGTACATCTGGACCAAATCCGACGTACCGTCAGCCTCATCACCCATGTCCATCATCTTTTCCTTGGGCTTGGCCGGGGCGGATTCTTTTTTGGCCTTCCCCTTCTTCTTGCCAAACTCTTCCCCTACCTTGTCAGTCTCGAGCTTGAGCATCTCCTCAGAGCCAACGACACGCACTCCGGACGTCTCCAGACGCTCATAGAGGGTCTCGAGTCCTTCCAGGTCCTGCTCGACATCAGGGAGGATGTGAATGATTTCGTCTTCTGTCACAAAGCCCCGCTGTTTGCCACGAAACAAGAGTTCATCAAAGGCATTCTGCTTGGTTTCAGCTTTGACTCCTTTGCTCTCGGTCTTTTTGACGGCCTTCTTCTTGGTCTTGGCCGGAGCCTTTTTTGCAACCTTCTTTTTGGCGCCCTGCTTCTTTGACTTGGCCGGAGCTTTTTTGGCAACTTTCTTGGTTGCCTTTTTCATAGGTTTCTTTCTTTTGGGGGCAGATTTTTTGTGCACGGATTTATTCGCCTTCTTCGCGACCTTCTTCTTGACCACCTTTTTTGCTTTCTTCAGGACTTTCTTCGCTTTCTTGGTTGCCATAGTGGGCGAGTTAAAAACATTAGAAATACCCCAAGGGCTCATGGAGTTCTGAGCGCTTCTTCTAGAGGTATTGTATCATAGCAAATCTCTCCTCACGAGGGAAGAGGCGCGGTAGGAGTACTTGGACCACCCTGGGAAATGGCAACAAATTCCGCGAGGAGCTTCTGTTCGGTCGCTTTGTCCTGGTTCGCCCGTGCCAGAGAAAGGGCTTTCTCAAGAAAGAGGAGCTTCTCACGCTTGGTTACCTCATTATGGAGATCAGCAAGATAGCGTTCGGCCATCTCCGTTAACTTATTGACGCGCTCTTCTCCCGCTATCCCCGAGACCTCGGGCGATTCCAGCACTCGGAATGAGAGACGCGTCGCTTCGGCCTTGCGCTCCTTGTCTTCGATGAGCGAGAGTGGGTCCTGTGTCCCACCGGCCTGAACGAGGAAAAAGTAGAGAGGATGAGCTTCAAAAAAAGTCCGTACCTCGTTATCTCTGAGGCGACCAAGGAGCGTACTGCACACGGCGGGCTCGGTGTACATGAGCGCAATAATTTCTTCCCGAAGGAGCTCGGAACGTTTGCCGAAAGTGTGCTGGTCTCGGAAAGGATCCTCCGGTGGCCGGAGCGGTACCCCACCATCACGCTTGGTCTGCTCGAGAAAAAGTTTGCTCACCATACCCGTAATCAGTCGCTCATCCATATCGATGGCTCGGGCGAGATCCTTGATCGCCTCGGCCCGTTCGATGGGATTACGAATGATGCGGAGAAGATCGATGTATTCATCCACCACCTGACGCTTGCCATTGGCCGTCGTCGTATCGTACTTCTTTACGCTTGTCCGGAGGAAGTACTCCTGAGCCGGGATGGCCTCAGCCACCACCTGGCGCAGGGTTTCGACATTGTCCCGACCCATATCGGCGGCGTCTTTGCCAAAGGGAAGCGCCACAATACTCACCCGGAGTTCCTTTTCAAGGGCAAGCTCAGCACTCTTCCTCGCCGCTTTCTGACCGGCACCGTCCATATCAAAGAAGAGGCGCACTTCATTTCCATAGCGCTTCATGAGGTTCAACTGCTCATCAGTGAGGGCCGTCCCCGAGACCGCAACGGTATGGGCGAGTCCCGCCTGGTGCATCGCGATGACATCCATGTTACCCTCAACCACAATCGTCATCTCTGCCTGCTTCATGGCCTGCTTCGCCTGATACAGACCATAGAGTGCCCGACTCTTGTGGTAGACTGCCGTCTCCGGGGTGTTGATATACTTGGCCTGGGATTCATCCCCTCCTGGGGCGACACGAGCCGAATAGCCGATGGTGTGACCAAAGATATCGAAAATGGGAAACATGATCCGGTCACGGAACCGGTCATAATGAGCACTGGTAGCTTCTAGCTTATAGCTGTTCGCTTGAGACTCCGAAGACTTTTTAATAATGAGTCCCGCTTGCTCCATCTCGGCGAGCGTAAACCCCTTGCTCATAAAAAATTCTATCTGGTGACGCCAGCCATCCGGAGCGTAGCCCAAACGAAAGGTCCGGATACTCTCATCCGAGAGTCCCCGCCCCCGGAGATAGGCGAGAATCTGATTCTTCCCTACTCCGTCCCAGAGTTGTTTTTCATAGAACTTGGTTGCGAGTTCAAGAAGTGCAAAGACGCGATCTTTGTTTTCCTTTTGGCCTGGCTCGCTTGCCTGATACTTGGGGAGTTCCACTCCAGCCTTTTCCGCGAGCATGGTGAGCGCCTCTCGGAATTCAAGTCCTTCTATCTCCATAACAAAGGCAAAGGCGTCACCCCCCTTGCCACAGCCAAAACAGTGCCACATGTTGCGCTCTTCGTTTACCATAAACGACGGTGACCGTTCCTGATGAAACGGACAACAGGCCTTGTAGTGGGCCCCGGATTTTTCTAGTCGAACATAGGTACCGACCAGTTCGACGATATTGATCCGGGCTTTGATTTCTTCGGTCGTAGTACTCATACCTCTACGGTAGCGCCAAATGGCCAAAAATAGCAAATCTCCGGGACTAGCCCGGAGAAGAGTGAGGAAAAGCGACTATTCTTGTCCGACAATAACCAAAATATCAGCATCCGCAGGTGCCGTTTCACCATTCGGAAGTCCAGCAACGATGCCACCAAGCAATTCTGCCATCTTTGTTGCCATCTCGACGCTTTTTCCGGTCACATCAACCACTATAGACTTGGAATAATCATTCTTTTTAGCCGTGTCCTTAGTCACAACCGCGATATTTGGGAAGGCCACGGTCAATTGCTTTTCTTTGGTATTGGTGATACCGACGGTCTTTGAACCATTGTAGAGCGCTACGCGGGTGATGCTCGGTATGGCCTCTTGGGTGACGGTCTCAGGAGCCGGTGCGGGTGCTGGTGAAGCAAGAGCCGGCGACTCAGGAACTACAGGAGCTGGAGTATTCACATTGACACTCGTCACGTCAACAATTTTCTTTTGACTCGGTCGATAGAGAATAGCTCGACCATTCTGACTGAAGATAAGCACTTTGTCACCATTTTCTGCCTTCTGGAAAAAAGGCTGTTCCGCAAGCTTTTCCCGATCAGTCACCGTGGCCAATGTTGGTGTTTCGCCGTCGGGAAGAATCATGAATTGACTAATCTCTTCCGAAAGATCGGCAATCTCCTTGGCATCAGCCACCTGCGCCGAGTGGCGGTACTGATAGTAAAAATACCCAGCTATCGCCAGGGCCATACAGAGGAGCATCCCGAGCACCAATACTACTGGCCAGAGGGATTTCTGTGAGACAGGAGCAGAAACCTTTTCTACGACTTCTTCAACCGGTTTGAGACGCGTAGTGCGTGACGTACGTGGAGGCATACACAATATATACAAATCTATTCCTAGTATACACCGATATACCAAGAAAAAAAAGTGACTTTAGTACTGCGTATCAACCTTTTGGTAGATGAAACTAGAAATATCGCGGATAGCCCCCTTCAGGGATTCGGTCTTTTGACCACGAGTCATAATACAAGCGAGGTATGGATGGTTGGGAAAGTAGACGATACCACAATCATGAAGTTGCCGTTCCGTTTCCCCAGTCCCAGCCTCTCCAAACTTATGCGCCACTGTCACATCAGCGGGAACTCCGGCTGGTAAAGCGTCGCTATAGTCAGTCGAGGCAAGAAGGAGCAAGGCTTTTTCTGAGTTTTCCCGGGAGAGGTAAGAACTGTTAAAGAGAATCCGAAAAAAACCCGCGTACTCCTTGACGGTGAGTCGCCCCTGCGCATCGACCAATACATCTTCTCCAATACCCAATAATTCAAAGAGTTCGTGAATTCGTTCTCGCGGGAGGCGATCTGTCAAGAGAGCAAGAGACTGATTATCAGAATACACGATCATTCGGCGAATGAGCTCATCAACAGTATACTTCTGTCCTGGTTCAAGCTCTTCTCTGGGTTGGATTGTAAGCGTGACACCGAAGTCACGCGGTTGCTCATACGTTACCCCTCGTTCCAGGAGGCCAGGTTCTTGCTCTGACCAACGCAGATACGCCATCATAACCGGCACTTTGAGGAGCGAAGCAGGGAAGAATTCTCCCGTTTCATCGATACCAAATGTCGGACCATTATTGAGATCCCGAAAATAGACGGCTGCCTCCGTCAGCTTTCTCTCGACTTTGATCTGCTCAAGTCGTACTGCTAAGTCATCCTGAAAATTTTGCTTTTTGGCATCAATAGTTCCATCGGCAATCTCGCACTCAAGAAGCGGATTAATATACCGGTATTCTCCAACCTGACGAACCTGTTTTGAACTCATTTCCTGTGCATCAGCCATGCTCTCATGCCACCAATAATAAACGTAGCCCGAGGCCCCTCCGACGAGATACATCCCCACCAGTAAGAATAGCAGTCTTTTGTTCATAGAGAGTATTTTACCATTTCTTTGTCATTCATAACAAAAGCCCCGAAGCATATTCGGGGCCTTCATTTGCTGTTAATTCAAGGGAACAACCACTTTTTCCGTCGCATCCGTTCCCTGAGAAGGAGGTTCTATCCCTCCAGTGGAATCGATTGTCGGTACTTCCTCTTCTGGTATCGTCGGTGGCACAGTCACCGGACCAGGAGTCGTAACCGGATCAACTCGAGGAACCTTTACTTTTTCAGAGTTGAAGGATTTTGCCTTGTCAACCGAAAGAGCTACCCATGAAAACTGAAGGTCTCGTGTGGCAGATTGGGAGAGGATAATAGTAAAGCCACGGGGAGATTTCTCAGTCACGATGTACCGAACATCTTCATCAAAGACTGACTCCACATACTCATGCTCCAGGATCTCAATATCTTGCTTCAGTACCTCATCAGCCCCCTCTGAGAGCGGAGAAGCATCATTCGTGAGCGTCACCGCTACAATTGGTTGCTTCTCATACGGCGTCTCAAACGTCACTCGAACTTTCTGAGCGCCCTCTTCAATCACAGCAAAGCCCGCCGTATCCTGTCCAAAAAGTGGGCTGGATTCAAAGGACACTTGTCCCTTGAAGATAGTCTTCCCCAAGAAGTTTGCGAGGCGAGCGAAGACCGTTTCGCCCTCAAACTGTGCTGTCCCTCCTACTGTCATCCCGCCAGTAAGAGACAGCTTTCCCAAAATGGTGGCATCCAGAGAAACAGCCATCGATCCAACACTCAGTTTCTCCAAATTGAGGAGTGTCTGGGCGGGAGTACCTGTCGTATCAGCAGGCGTCTCACTGGGAGTTACTGCCACCAATCCTGCATACTTTTCTTCCAAGCTGGCAATCTGATTGGTCCAGATAGAGAGTCCCTCGATGCTATCTGCCTTGATATTCTTAGCAAAAATTTGATCAGCATAGAGCGTCGGAGTAATGACCTCTGTCGAAGCAGATACCCGACCTGTAAAGACCTCTGACGAAGGGCCATTCTCGGCAATTTGCTTGTCACGAAGTTCCTTCAAGAAGGAAAGAATTTGTTCTTGCCGGGTCGGCATGCTCGTCGCCAATCGGACACTACCTCCCGCAGTGGCCATTCCCTGATCCTCTCCGTCAAGTGTAGCACTCCCCGTGAGACCCGCGCCCTGCGTGGCTTCACGCTCTGCCATGGCTAATTCCACCAATTGACCGGTATAATCCGTCAAATTCACAAAGACAAGTACCGTCGTGCACATCAATGGATGTTCTGTGGAAATATCTCCACTGTCGCAGACTACCCAGTCTCCGGCATCTGCCAGCGCCGTTCCAACAACTCTTCCCGCCTGATTTGCAAACATACCAAATCCAGGACGCGACGATGCGGTAATCCTATCACCGGCATATATTGGACCGTTTTCATTGGTCACTCTCACAGGTACACGTCCAACAAGAGCAATAGGATATGGGGTACGTTCCACTGGCCCGAGTACGATTCCAGGCGATGTTGCCACTACTCCGATTACGTCGCGTTGATACGAAGAGACTGATCGTCTCACGCCTGCCTCTTGTGTTTTGTCAATTGATACAATCTCACCTGCTTCCAGGCTTTCATTCGAATAGTATCTTTCCGCCAAGTCAGCACCCTGACCCAGCCCAAGCACATCCTGAGTTGATCCAAACAATTGTTTGGAAACAAGTTCCTGACGGATATCTTCAATGGCCGATCCGACATCAAGTTGCAATTGTTTCAATCCAATATCGGCACGTTGAGCGCGCATAAATGCACCGTTACCAATCGCTACAGTATCCGAATAGGCCTGCATCGCACTAATATCATCCGCGTCCGTTCCTGACCATGCGCTGCCAAGATCATCGCTCGGATATCCGGCATCGCTATGAATTACCTGTGTCTTCAGCGAGCCTGTTCCAGCATTAGTGAATACAGTTACCCCGCCACCATCACTTCCATCGCTCGTACCCACGTAGACTTTACGGAGGCGGTTGAGGCTGGTCGGGAGGTCCGGAGCGATAGCTGTCACATTATTCGTCGCTCCATACAGCTTTGAAGGACTGACCTGATAATCAGTCGTCGTATCAGGGGTAGTACTCCATGCCGGCGAAACAGTGAACGTCGTCGTGTCATTCGATACGATCATGCGAGACTGACCCGACCCGGTCCCACCCGTTATTTCTACAACCAGACCTGCAAATGATCCTGGCGTATAGGATTCTCCCGAATCACCGATGGTGGTAGAACTGAAAGTCGTCGCATCTGTTACGGTTGCCGTAGGTCGGATCAAGTGCGCGCGACCATCGAGGTAGAGTTTGAGTGCTCCTTGAGACGGGATACCGTTATCTGTCGTGGCACCGTTCGAGCTCCAGACAAAATCATCAATAGACCCGTCCCAAAAGTTTGTTCCGGTCCCACAGTTGGCGCCCGAGCAAGCACCGCCAACCGTGAGCACCTGTGACGCATCAAGGGTGGCAGTAGCAGCGAGCGACGTGTCACACGCCGCCGCCTGTTTACCGTCAATATAGAGACAAATATCGGTGTCGGTGTTGGTATAGACCATGTGGTGCCACTGATTGTCCGCGTAGGTGGCGGTCGACGTCACTGAGTCATCATAGGTGGTTTCATAGGTCCATGTAGTAATACTGTCGAGACCAATTTTTATCGCGCCAGTAGATGTCATACCAGCCCAGATACAACCAACTGCCACCGTTGGCGTCGCAGGAGTATAGCATCGCTCAAAAAGGGTATCTGAGGCTGCTGTTGTACTATGTTTGAACCAGAGAGAAACTGTAAAGCCAATGGTACCGGCATTGAAATCGGTATCAGCATCACAGGTACCATCGGAGTTGGCATCCGAACACAGATAGGAGTTGTTATTAAAATTGATTGCCTTACCCCGTACACCATTCACGCCAAATGTAGGCGCCGTTGCACCGGCCTGATCTAGCACCTGCTTGGTCGATCCCGCCGTCCCTACAGCACTCGTGGCTGCTGTCGAACCAACTGCTTCATCAAAGGTAAAAACTCCGCGCGGAGCACCTACCATATAAGGGGTCGCGACCGTCGTCGTCGTTATCTTGGACCATGAAGCGCCAGCTAGGTTACCACCAGACGTGTGTACTTCCGCAAGTCCCTGGTTCGAACCGACAAAGACGATATCACCCGATTCGAGCAAAGTCGTCGCAGCTGATTCACGAGCACTCGAACTGCGTTCGATAACGGCGAGCTGACCCGGATTTGAAGCGGAAAAAGTCGGGGCAGTACCCGTGGTGATCGGCGTCTTCCCAGCAGCACCGTTCGGGGTCAGTTCGTCATAGGTTCGATCAGGAGTACCGTTGGTTTCATTGGCTACGTCACGATCAACGTTACGCCACTCTTCAAGCTGCTGCTGGGTCGCATTGGTCGCATAGAGCCGTCCACGAGTAGTCATGACTACTTGGTAATAGTCATCATTGGTAACATCGGAATAGTTGAGGGTCTTTCTCGATCCCATGTTTACCACAGAAATCGCCGTATTAGTCGCCGCTGCGATAATTGTCACGCCACGGTTAGGACTGGCTGCACTATCGATGGGAAGCGTGAGAGTATTGAGCATACCTTCCGTCGAGCTGGTCTGCATCGCAATGGAAACATCATTCACCACCGCATCAGCAATAGCCATTGAAGTATTTGCATCCGTCGAGTATGTCACAGTGCTGTTGCGATTCCCAATATTTTTATCGCCTTGGACTCGGTTCGTCGCATTATACCGGAACAGGGTATCTTGCTTGAAATCAAAGGCATACATACCGGTAGCTGACGAACCATTAGTCCCGACGACGATCACGCCATTTTGCGCGCCGACCCCGGACGGATTGTTGTTGGTATCTGCCCCCATGGCATAGGTCCCCGCTTGAGTAAAGGTCATCCACAAGGTGTTGTCTCCACCGTCAAATATATATAATGCGGTGGCAGTGGTAACGAGAATTGCTTTACGAGGAAATTCCGATTTCCCACAACGATCATCGGTACCAATCACACAGGCAGCGCCAGTATTATCCTTGGTTTCAGTGAACCAAGAGAGTTGTTGGGACAAGGTGCTGTTGCGCCATTCACCGCCATCCGCATCACGACTCGTATCATAGACAAATATATCTATGATGCCAGTCAAATCTCTTTTGATATCATAGCCTTCGGCGGTAACATCACCATAGAAACTCGAGTTCACCCGATTCGTCACTGATCCAACCTGCAGTGCCGGAGTAGACTTGCCGGTCGGGGTCGCGATTGAGCTCGTACCAATGCCGACACTACCATTGCCATCAATAATAAACGGGGTGGTATCACTACTCTCATCATCTACACGCATAGCCAAATTACCGGTCCCAGTCGCTCGGTGATCAATATGGAACGTTGTATTGGTATTGGATGTACCGGTATTGGAGAGCTCGAGTAAATCACCGGTGTTAGCCGCGTTTGACCCAGACATGGTGACTTGAGCGAGATTGCCAGTCATGGCAGTCGAAGATGAGGCGACGCTCATGCCACTTCCGCTCGTGAGACCGTTCGTAGTGATGGCAAGTCCCGTCTCGCCATCGATTGCATTGGCAGTGATGTTAACGGCATTCGAGGCATTGGAGGCCTGGACGATATCAAGCGTGAGCATGTTGGCTGTGGTGTTGGCCTGATCAAGCTGGAGCAAAAAGGTGGAGAGGTTATTCCCACCCGAAGTCGGGTTGGTAAAGATGAGTCCATCATCGGCCGCTGTGAGAGAAATGGTCACGTTTGACCCATCAGCGTCATTCCCATACGCTGTCTGCAGATCCGTCGATCCGCCAGCACCAATACAGTTGGTCCATCCGGTGTTTTGATAACATCGAAACACATTATCTACCGTGTTGTAGTACATCGCACCCTCAAATCCATCGGTCGGATCCCCGGTACTGCTCCGAACATCAAGACCCAGGAGCACCGGCTGGGCCACCCCTGCTCCGCCATCTCCCAGTTGAACCCGGCGGGTATCGATAGAGCCTGCCCCATCAGAGAGCGCATAGAGAGACAGCATGCTCTGACCATCAAGGAGCGCCGTGTAGGATTCGACCGTATTATCTGGCGAAGAGGCCGTGACCGCCATATCCACCCACGAGATGATACCAGCATCCGTATCAAAGTTGGTGGCGCCGAGGTTGAGGTTCGCGATAGTCGTCACACCGTTTGCATCAATCACAAACTCGTCTCCGCTTCCGAGGCCGTCACCGGAATAGATCTTGAACTTGTCTGAGTCAGAGTTGTCCACACCAAGGGTGAACTGCACGCTCGGTGATGCGCCCGTGCGGAATTTCATCGCGGGGTCATAGGTGGCGTCAGGAGCGGTCAAGGTAGCAATCACATCCGCTGCTCCCCCTCCATACAATTCAAAAAGACTCGTCGGGGCATTAATACCAATACCCACAGATCCAGCAAAATAGTTAACGTCATCAGTTCCTGCCTGATAGACACCGTAATCAGTCGTGCCCTGGACATCGGATAGATAGATGCCGTAACCCGTCGTGGGTGTTCCACCACCAATATTTGGGCCGAGGTAGTATCCATATACTGCACCGACAGCACCATCCGTATACAGTTCTGCTCTCACGCCATAAATCGTCGTAGCTGATGAGCCGTTGTACGTACTCGCATACACTCCCGTCATAGTGTCGCCCTCGTCTGCTTCAAAATATCCTCCTACTGTAATATCAGTGGCCGTTGTTTGACTCGAATTCGCTACAGCAGATATACCATATGCACTAATTGTCCCTCCTGTCGCTCCACTTCTAATCACCGTGATAGATTGACCGTAAGTCGTATCGGTCCCTGTCGTGACAACCCCCGTATCAGAAATACTAATATTTGATCCATACTCAGATGCTCCGGACGTTGACGTAGAGGTGAACTCAATATCAAGCACTCCTTCTGGTGTCACATCGCCCAGACCAAGGCGGTTGTTGGTGTCGTCAAAGAAGAATGAGGCGTTGTCTTGACTCAAGACCGGTCCGGCACCAACAAAGAGAATTGATCCGGTGGTACCACTTGTTACACTACTTCCAATAGAGAGACTGCCACCACTCCCGATACAGTTCGTCCAGCCAGTATTCTGATAACAACGGAATACATTATCGAGGGTATTGTAGTACATCGCACCCTCAAAACCACCGGCCGGATCACCAGTATCACTCTTTACATCCAGGCCAAAGAGATCCGGGGTTGAATTCCCTGCACCTCCGGCACCGATCTGGACCCGATTCACCTCACTCGTGGTTCCGGCGACCAGTGTCAGGTATTCACTGGAATCAACATAGATAGCCCCGTCGACTGATCCATCAGTATAGGAGAGACGGAGCTGCTGGGACGTCGAAAGAATTTCAAACGGATTGTCAGGCGTCGTATCCCCGATTCCCACGTTCCCTCCCGTAAAGATACCAGCATAGTTCGTATCAGCACCCGAGACACTAGCATAGAGACCATAGGCGGTACTCGTGCCTGAGCCCGCATTGTCAGCTGTCACCGAGATGTAGTTCCCGTAGGTATTGAGGGTACCACCAGTCGCTCCCGTTCGGGTGACACTCGTATTCACGCCGTAGGTCGTATCTGTACCTGTCGTCACAATACCGGTATCAGAGAGGACATTCCTTTGGGCGTAGAGGGTATCAGCCGTGGTATTGGTACTCGAGAGGGAGAGATCGAGACGGGCAGCAGGAGCCGTCACTCCAGTTCCGATCCCGATGTTTCCAGTAGAGTCGATAGCAAAGAGGGTGCTACTCCCTACCGTAAAGCCGGTACCAATAGTGAAGTAGCCGGTCGTATGATCAAGTCCGGCATAGTAGTCGACACTGGCTCCGTCAAAACCAACTGAGTCATCAACAGAGGCTCCGGTACCGATCACAAACTGTGATTCAGAGGTATTGGAACTGGTAAGAGAGAGGGTACCGTCAGAGGCGGTAGAGAGCGAAGCATAGTTACTGACATCGTAGGAGAGACGGAGGGCGTTACTCGTACCCAAGATAGAGAGCTGAGCGGCTGGGGAGGTAGTACCGAGACCGAGACGGTTGTTGGTGTCATCAAAGAAGAATGAGGCATTGTCTTGCTGGAGAATTCCTGAAGTGCCAGCAAAGACGACAGAGCCTGCAGTGGGAGCAAAGAAGGTTGGTACACCGGTGCCTCCTGAGACCAAGGCTTGGCCAGCAGTACCGACCGCTGAGAAGGCGTAGGCGGTACCAGTAGAGTAGGCGATGCTTCCGGCAGAACCGATGGAAGTAGCGTTCGTTCCACCATTCGCTATCGGGACAGAAATGGTGGTACCCAAGACTCCTCCTGAGGTATTGGTCACAATACCAGCCGTTGAGAGACCAGAGAAGGTGATGGTGCCGGAGGAGGTGATGCCGGTTGCACCAGTGATGGCACCAGCGCCCGTGATATCAAGTGTTGGAGAATTCAAGATATTCCCAAGGGTACCAGTAATGAGGATACCATCCGTAATGGTGCCGGCGGTCTCAGCAATCTGAATAGCATTGGTCATGGTGCCCGCCCCCGTTTGTTCGAGGAGGAGGCCATTGGTGAGAGTACCAGAGGCAATCGAGTTAAAGATACGTTCTGCACTCACCCCGGCGGTGTCCTGGTTCTCTATCACAAACGAAGTAGGGGCCACGACTTCTTGAAGGGTAATAATGACATTGTTTCCACTATCGGTAGTGATGGTATTCCCAGAAGTATATGAAGCATCGAGTGACCCTCCTCCGGCGCCACAATCACTCCCGGTACCGGATACCACGCCACTACTATTCACGTGGAGACACTGGGTCGATCCGGAGATAGAGGAAAAGGTAATGGTACCAGAAGAAGTAATGCCTGTCGCACCGGTGATCACACCAGCACCGGATATGTCGAGATTGGCTGAGTCAAGAATCGTGTCATAGCCCGTCCCCACGACAAAGGCTCGGGTGTTTGAGTTCGTTGTGGTCGTATTCGGGAGGTTAACCGCGGTCCACACATCAGCATCGGCAGATTCGGTCCAGGCAATATCAATCCCGCTTACGTTGTCCGCACCGGAGTCGGTCGTCGCCGTAAGGTCCAGTTGAAGACCATCAATGGCGTTTACTGATGAAGCGGTGATATTCATCACGTCACCAGCATTGGCACTCGACTTGATGACATTGAACGTATCAGCGACATCGAGCGTAAAGTTGGCGTCACCACCGGAAACAATAAGATCACCATCCGAGAGAGTCACGTCTCCGGCTGCCACCGTCAGTGCTCCGGTCCCGTCCGTCCCACCTGTGAGATTGACAAAGGTACCCGAATCAACAGCAATCACGATATCTCCCGATCCGTTGGCGGTAAGGTTGAGATCTTCATTTGTCCCGGTAGTGAGGTCTGTGGTAGCGCCGGAAAAGACAAGGCCGGTTGAGCCAATAGTTTTGTTCGTAAGTGTTTCAGTCCCAGCGAGTGTCACCAGTGTTCCCGTGGTCGGAAGGGTCACGTTGGTAGCGCCCGTGGTAGTGAGGGTCACATCATTCGTCGCACTCGTCGTGAACGATCCTCCAAAAGAAATCGTTTCACTATTGGGGATAGTAAGCGTTCCCGTCGTATCAGTCACCGTGAGACCACCGACCTTCTTGGCATTAAAGGCATAAGGAGCAGCCGTAAATCGGACTCGGGGCGACATTTCGCCATCACTATTGAAATTGATACCGAGATAAATATTGTCAGTATTGAAATCAACCGATCCAGGAAGGGCTGTCGTATCGCCGAGATTCGTCTGGAAAATACCATCCGTCACCGTCAGTGATTTTGTTTCGGTCCAGATATGCGTCCCGGCCGTGTCGACGTCATAGAGCCGAAACACAAAGGTATAGCTTCCATTCGTGACATTCGTACCATTACTATTTACCACTTTCCCCTGGAAACTAATCTGTTGGTTGATGCCTGTCGCAGCCGATGCACTTTGGAAGACGAAAAAACCGGAGAGTACCGTACTCGCCAATAAGAAAGAAGCAAGGAACCATGCCCTGAATCTCTTTGGTATTATTTTTGTCTTGAGGTTTTTTGGTGAGGAATGCATACACAAAAACATCTGGGTCGGCTCACCCCGACTCACTCCCTACAGAATAGCAAAAAAGTGACTCATCCGCAAAGCATTTTCACTGCGAAGTAAGCGTAAAGTCAGAAAGAAGTGACTCAAGCTCCGAACCAAGACGCTCACCGGTAAAAAGCGCCGATACGGCCACGGTCACGATGCGTCCTTCGACCGAAAAAAATGCCGTTTTTTCATAAGGGGCCGACTTTTTCTCAAACATCTCTCCGTGATACGAGGCAATGCTAAAAGAGCTTCGTTCATAGGACTTGTCACTGACTCGCACCTGGTATGATGGGTCGCTCTCGAGGTCACTTGTCCCCCGATTCGCTACTGTCACCGCAATTTTCTGTCCATCCATCGTCGAAGCAGTGAGTAGAATGCTCTCCAGTACCGGGCCCGACTCAGGAATCCGGTGCGATCGCTCCTCGTACACTCCATCATGAGAAAATGTGACCAATTTTCCTTGGTAGAGCCTTTTTTCTGGTACTTTTTTCCCTTGATTCTCCTCTGTCAAACCGGTATGAATGGTGCCATATACCGGCCGAGTGAGGTACCACCAGAGTACTCCGAGACCAGCGAGCGTGATACCGAGGAGTGCGAGCCACATTTTCTTCCGATTTTTCGTTGGCGGAGCCTGATTTGACACTGTTTCTGACATGAACGTATTTATTTTGTGACGCGAAATAAAGCGCTTTACTTTTTTCTTAGTCGTAAGCCGAAAAATCCGAGACCGAGCACCAAAATAGCCGCAAACGTAGGCCATGGAGCGAGAATGATGGTATCAACGGCTGTTTCAAAGGCTTCCTGACCATCATAGCGATAGTCCGTCGTGAGTATGTAGCGTCCTGGTATCAAAAGAGGCGTCACGAGAGAAAGCTTGGTGACAAAGGTACGCTGTGACTCCGGGAGCACCAACCCGGATTCGCTATT
>CAYNNJ010000006.1:304-16723 GCA_964398755.1 uncultured Bdellovibrionales bacterium | reverse complement strand
GTTACCAGGTCAACCAGTCGCTTAACATGGATCTCGAGGTGATCAAGGTGATGCGAGTGAAACAGGGTGAGGGACAGCCTCAGAACGCTGAGAGTTGGAAGGATGAAATCCTCTCTATGGAACAGCTCCTCACGTCGCTCGCGTCGCTTCGGCCGGAAGGGAACTTCTTGAAAAAGATGTTCTTTGAGGCGCCCAATATCGTGTTTGAAATCGCCAATCCTTCCTCATCAGAAGAAATCTTTTTTTATCTCTCCGTGCCCAAGCGGTATCGGGAGAGCGCGGAGAAGCAAATTCACAGCTTTTTCCCACATGCCGTCGTAGAGAAAGTAACTGACTATACCATCTTTTCTCCGGGGAGCTTTGCGGCGGTGTCTATCCTCGAGCTCAAAGAAAGCCACGCCCTCCCACTCAAGACCTACCGCAATCTTGGCGTGGATCCACTCAATGAAATTTCGAACTCGCTCTCCAAGCTTGCGACCGAGGCCGAAGGAGCCGCGATTCAGATCCTCCTCTCACCTGCTGGGACCGCATGGCGCGGTGAGGGACACAAGATTGCTCAGCGGATGCAGGAGGGGAAGCGTCTCAAGGACGCTCGGAAGGGCGATTCGCTCACCGCGGGCTTGGGCAAAAACATGGTGACCGCGCTCAGTCCACCGAAGAAAACTCCGACTGTGCCAGAAGAAAAGAAGGTGGTCTCGCTCACGCCCGAAGAGCAGGAATTGGTGAAGTCAATCGATGGTAAAACGAGTAAGACTGCGTTCCGGGTCAATATCCGTCTCTTGGCGTCCGCAGCGACCCAGGAACGAGCCGAGGAAATCGTCGGTCACCTCGAGAATGCTTTCGGTCAGTTCGAGAACCCGGAGGTGAACAGTTTTCGGATTAAGAAGCGGGTCAAGAGTAAGACCGCTGTCTATGACTATATTTTCCGCAACATTGATGACGAGAGTGTCATGATTCTCAATGTTGAAGAACTGGCCAGTATCTTCCATTTCCCGATTTCTACGACCGAGACTCCCAAGATTAAGTGGTTGAAGGCCGGGGCTGCTCCACCACCCGTCAATATCCCCACCGAGGGTATTCTCCTTGGGTACAACGAATACCGCGGGGCCAAGGCCGATATCCGCATCACTGATACGGATAGGCGTCGTCACATGTATGTCATTGGGCAGACCGGTGTCGGTAAGTCGAACTACCTCCAGGAAATGGCCAAAAAGGACGCCCAGTCCGGCAAAGGTTTTTGTTTTATCGATCCCCACGGGGATGCTATCGAGGATATCCTGACCGCTATACCGAAAGAACGAGCCGAAGATGTCATCATCTTTGATCCATCCGATGTCGAGCGTCCGATCGGTATCAACATGCTTGAGTATGATCCGGCTCATCCGGAACAAAAGACCTTCGTTATCAACGAATTGTTTGGTATCTTTGACCAGCTCTATGACCTCAAAGCGACCGGGGGTCCGATGTTTGAGCAGTATATCAGGAATGCCATGCTCCTCATCATGGAGCACCCTGAGAGTGGCTCGACCCTCATGGAAATTCCCAAGGTCTTGGCTGATGAAGAGTTCCGGCGTTACAAGCTCGAGCACTGTACCAACCCGATTGTCCGGGATTTCTGGATGAAAGAGGCAGAGAAGGCCGGGGGAGAGGCGTCCTTGGCCAATATGGTGCCGTACATCACGTCCAAGCTGACCACCTTTATCAGTAACGATATGATGCGGCCGATTATCGCCCAGCAGAAGAGTACCCTCAATTTCCGAGAGCTCATGGATAGTGGCAAGATTGTCCTCGTGAACCTCTCCAAGGGAAAGATTGGAGAAATTAACGCCAAGCTCCTCGGGATGGTCATCGTCGGGAAGATACTCATGGCTGCTCTCTCTCGGGTGGATACGCCCGAGGCAGAACGACGAGACTTTTACCTCTACCTCGATGAGTTCCAGAACGTGACCACGAACTCGATTGCCCAGATTCTCTCCGAGGCGCGCAAGTACAAGCTGGTCCTCATTCTCGCCCACCAGTTCATCGCTCAGCTCAAAGAAGAAATTTCCAAGGCCGTGTTCGGAAACGTCGGGTCACTCACCGTGTTCCGAGTGGGGCCGGAGGATGCCGAGTTTCTCGAGAAACAGTTTGCCCCGGTCTTTACCGCGAATGACATCGTGAACGTCGACAACTACCAGTGCTTTGCCAGGCTCCTCATGAATAACGAGCTCACCAAGCCATTCAACATGAAGACCTATCCGCCGACCCATGGTGATCAGGAGGTAGCCAATGCCTTGAAAGAACTCTCACGTCTCCGCTATGGTCGTGACGCCACCATCGTCAATCGGGAAATCATGTCCCGCATGCAGCTCTCTCAGGGTGCTGTGGTGAAATAGCGAACACTTATTTTGGTGAGTTGCCCACAGCAAGCAACCTTTCAAAGTACCGCTTGCTTGCCCCTGCGAGGCAAGCTTCTCTACTTTGAAGTCCTCACTCTTTTTCTTCCAGAAAAAACCGTGCCCGCTCTGACTTCAAGGTTACTTTGAAAGATTCTTGCTGGAGCAACTCTGTGTGGCTTTCATGAGCCGTGTTTTACTGTGTCGCTCTTGACGAAATTATGATTTAGGTGTATAATGAACATCCGTATCTTAACATCCATCATCGTGTCTCGGCCGGAGCGAAGAGGTCTTTTGGGCTTTCTATGAGCCTTCTTCGCTCCGGCAAACCTCGCACCTTCGCGAGAACCGAGAGCAGCCCTCCGCAAGGAACGGTGGTGATACTAGGTCTAAAGGAGGCCTACATCATGAGTACTAATATCAAACCGATTACTGCGCCGCAAGTCGGCAAACTCATTCAATCTCTGAATGGCGTCGATGCGGATGTTTTCCAGGAGTACGGAATTCCCTTGGCCCATCTGCTGGCAGAGTATCTCCGTCAAGAACACCTCCGGCCACTCTCGTTGATGGGCGCGCGCCAGATGCTCGGTTTGCCACTGAAGCGCGACATGGTTTTCGCCAGGGTCTCCTGGATCAAGCAAATCCCAGAGAAGCGCCTGAGTGAGCACGCCGTTCGCCCTGGCTTTCAGAAGCGGATGTGGACCGATCTGGTCCGGCTGTATCCAGAAGACCTCGGGCTGGTCTCCGAAGACGTTCAGCCGGAAGAGGTTTTCAACCTTGCTTTGCAGTGGGGATTCGATCCGATGCCCTACGAGGTCGCCTCGGCATTGGTGCGGGCCACCTTTTCGGGCCAGAAACAGATTGGCGATTTGACTGCGTTTCACGATTTTAGTGGACACGTCGCGCCGATGGTCCTCAGGATTCAGAACACGCCGGTCAGCGAATGGTTTGTTCG
Organism: uncultured Bdellovibrionales bacterium; assembly: GCA_964398755.1. Lineage (GTDB taxonomy): Bacteria > Patescibacteriota > Minisyncoccia > Moranbacterales > UBA1568 > UBA1568. The sequence continues at coordinate 13,393 of CAYNNJ010000006.1, read as the reverse complement.
GCAAGTTACTCGCTGTGGCATGAGTCGTCGCTTGAATTCGTTAGCAGACGAATGCTGGTCAATCCTGGTGGCCAGTGAAACGAGCGCAGAGTAGTTCAGTCGTGACTTCCCCGTGTTTGGCACTGCCAGGCACGGTTTTTTATTATTTTAGCTTGAAGGAGAGGAGGGCATCCTCGGTGCCGATAAAGAGTTCACCATTTTTCTCATTGACGGAGAGGGTACGACCATCGGAGAATTTCTCATGGGAGAGTTCACGGATGAGACGACCATCCTGGTTCCAGATGAGGATACGGTGGTGCGAGGCATCGAGGCCATAGACATTGGTGAGACCGGGAAAGGTATAGAGACTCACGATCTCCATGCCACTCTTGGGACTTTCAAAGGTACTACTGGCTCGGCCACGGAAGTAACCGCGGATAGTGGTGGGGTTTTCGACGAGATACAGTGTTTCATTCACGGAGAGCCGGGTATTTTCATCGATAGCGACCGTTTCTTTGAGCCAGGGGGTCCCTGCTCCAAAGCCACCTTCGGCGCGCGGGAAGCGGTAGATTTGATCAGCTGTGTTGTCGAGGACATAGAGATAGGTGAGATAGCTCCCAATGCTTTGGAGCGAGGCACCGGATTCGAGTGGGAGGGTGTTTTCGATAAACTTCTTGGTGATAGGACTAAAGGCGTAGAGAGTTCCTCGATCGGTCGCGATAAAGATGAGTCGGAGATCATTCATGGCCGTCGCAAACTGCGCCCGCGCCCCAGCGGGGAGTGGAAATGTTTCGCCTTGGCTCGAGCGGATGCTCGTTGGCAGAATGACATAGAGCTCGTCATTTAAGAGAAGCGATGTCACCATGCCACTCAGTCCGGAGAGGGCAACCGTGAGTTCACCCATGTTCTGGTTGGTTTCTCCGGGTGGGGTAGGCGAGGTAGAGGGAGGTGTGGCTATGACGGGTGTTGGTGCCGGTGTGGCACTCGGGGCTGGACGGAAAACGAGGTAGCCACTACCGAGAAGGACGAGCGTGATGATACCCAAGATGCCGAGCTTATACGGACGGGCTAGTCCTTGGAATCGAGAGAAGAGCACCTCCATCTGAGTGAGTGTGACAGTGTACACGTGCACACCGGTCCTCCGGAGGGTCATCGCGAGACGTCTCACTGGTATACGGCCCGTGAGACTCGATATACTCTGACGGAAGCCGCGACCTACTGTGTTTATCTGAGCACGAGCTGTCTCGAAGTGTGACCGCCAGGCTATTTCTGGGAGAGTGATCTCTGGACGGAATCGAGGTGAGGCAGGTTCTGCGGGGAGTGACTCCTCAGGCTTGCTCGTCTCTTTTCGTTGATAGAAGGAGGCCAGGCGTTCCTTGAGAAAGTCGGGCATCTCAGTATTTTCCGACTGAGGTTCTGGGATGTCTTCGGGTTTTTCTTCCTCGACTCTCTCGATGGGGGCAGGGCGCGGGATATCAGTGACACTGGGAGCAATCGGAATTTCTACTGGCGGAGCCACGGATGCCTCACGCTCCCGTTCCTCCAGAGCGATTCGGTTTTTGAGGGCTTGTTCTTCGGCTCGTTTGGCTCGGACTTCTTCGAAGCGACGCCACCCTCGACGGAGGACTCGCCCGGCTCGTCTCGTGAGGACCTCGCCACTTTCAAGCAGGGAATGGAAGCCCAAAGCGAGTTGCTTTCTCCCTTTGCGGAGATTCTTTCCTTGATTGGCTATGCCAATACGAATACGGCGGAGCGATTCCTCACCCCACTCACCGAGCGTTTCGATAAAGGGGTGTTGGTCTTTGATTTCGGGGGTGTCGCCCTGGACGTAGATATGACCGGTTTTGTTATCGATGTATTCTTCTTTTTCGATATGCTTTTCGATGAGCACGTCTTCGACGGATGGTGCCTCGCTTGGTTTTTTGGCCGTAAAGGCTGATTGGCTAAAGACGTTGTTGACGCGGACGGGCGCCACTTTTGCTCCCGAAGCAGGTTCTTCTGTGGGGGCCGGAGTCGGGAGCGTTGTGGCCTCATGGACATCAGTGACAATGAGACCGGCCATGTCGAGTTCGTTGACGAGCGCGGTCTTCAAAAACTGGGTAAAGCGCTCCCGATCCATGCGGACGGCGTGACGAGTCAGTTCTTCTAGTGAAAAGAGGGCGAGGAGCTCGGGGGAAGTGAGGAGTGCCTGATCGTCCGCCATGAGCCGGCCACTTGAGACCTCGACAAAGGTCTTGATGGGATGGACAGATGATTCGTCAGAAGCGAGGCCGTCACTGATATCAGCCAAGTTCTCACCACGAAGGAGGAGGATTTTGGCTTGGCCGGTGACGGAGAAGTGGAGGTTGTTCTTTTCGAGCACGCCGAGGGCACCATGGAGTTTGCCGAGCCAGGTGACGTTCCCATGCTTTACCAGTTCGGCGAGCGCGAGGTTAATCTTGTGGAGGGCGGCCTCAAAGCTTTCAATAGCGCCACGACGGGGATTGCTGAAGTACTCTTTCTTAGCGACCGAAGCGAGGAAGTTCACGATATAGGCGGAATCTTCGGACTGATCGTCAATTTCAAAAACGCCCACCAGGGTGCCGAGTCCGGCCTTGGTGACGTTTTCACCCGTATAGCTAAAGGTTCGGATAAAGGGCTGAAATGAGCGGCCGTTGGCTACTAAAATCTCCGTGACCGAAGTACTAAGCTCGGGGATGGGTGTGGATTTTACCTGTCTTTTTTTCTCTGCCATAGTCTCCCATAGTATACCACAAAAAGCTCTTATTCGAGAGCTTTTTGGCCAAAGTGGGTCCCTCAGACCACTTTTTGACTTTTCCAAGCGATTCCCTATACTGAAGGGGATAGCACACTTCTTGCCTCTCGTCTTCATGTACTAATTTCCGAACGCTTGTCTCTCTTATGTCACTGGCTCTCTTCGATAGTTTGTTTGGTTCCAAAGCCCGTTCCCGACTCATCCGCTTCTTTCTCCTCAATCCCGGAGCCGAGTTTACAACCTCCGAAGTGTCGGAAAAGACCCTGATTCCACGTGGCGAAGCTTCCCGAGAGCTGGTGCGTCTCACCAAAATGCGTCTCGTGATTGAACATACTCGCAAGGGTAAGAAGTCATTCGCGGTGAATGAGGATTTTCCTTTTTATACAGAACTCAAGAGTCTCGTCTCCAAACTGAACGTGCATGCCCAGTCGCAGATCTTTCGCAAGCTCAAGATTGTCGGTGAGGTAAAGCTCGTCCTCATTAGCGGGCTCTTTCTCAATTATCCCAAGAGCAAGGTGGACATGATCATGGTGGTGAACAATGTGAATCGTACCAAACTGAAACACGCGATAGCTCACCTCGAAGCAGAAGTCGGTAAGGAAATCCGGTTTGTCCTCATGAACATGGAGGAACTCCACTATCGGCTCAATATGCTCGATCGGTTTTTCATTGAATTTCTCGAAGCGCCCTATGAGGAAGTGGCCAACAAAGTTCCCGAACTCAAGCGCTTTATCGCTGGTCTCAAGAAGTAGTTTCGTGGCGTAAAACCAAAACACCTATGTCTGTCTCGATTCTTGTTTTCAGTATTCTTCTCGTGGCGAGCCTTGTATTTGGACTCGCCTTTTTCTTCTGGCGGTTACAGGAGCGGGGGCAAGCGGGTGCTGATCTCTCGACTCAGATGATGGGACTCGAGAAGCGGTTCGACGAACGGATGCAGTTTATCTCATCGACCCTCAATCAACAGCTCGGGACGTTCCAGCACACGCTCGATCGGCGTCTCGATGACAATACGAAACGGTTGGACCAGCGTCTTGACGTGGCGGCGCGATCGTATGGTGATGTGCAAAAGAGTTTGGTCGAAATGCGGCAGTCGAGTGACAAGATTCTCGAGGTCGGCAAAGAAGTCGCTTCGCTTCAAGAAATCCTGAAGGCCCCCAAGATTCGTGGTGGGTTCGGGGAACTGATGCTGAAGGATCTTCTCATGCAGATGCTTCCCAAGGAGAACTTTGCGCTCCAGTACGGGTTTAAGAGTGGTGAGACGGTGGATGCCATTATCCGTCTCCAGGGAGGTATGATCAGTGTCGACTCCAAGTTTCCTCTCGAGAACTTTAAGCGGGTCATGACGGCTGAGGGTGAGGTGGAGCGCAAGGCCGCCAAACGTCAGTTCTATGTCGATGTGAAGAAGCACATTGACGCCATCGCCGGCAAATACATCGTGCCGGAAGAGGGGACGCTTGATTTTGCTCTCATGTATATCCCGGCTGAAAACGTTTACTATGAGATTATCATCAAGGATGATGATGAACAGGGACTCCTCGACTATTTGGGGACGAGGCGCGTTATCCCGGTGTCGCCCAATTCATTCTATGCCTACATGCGGACTATTCTGTTTGGTCTCCAGGGTTTCCAGATTGAAAAGCGGGCCAAAGAAATCATGGGCCAACTCGAGAAACTGGGACGGTCGTATGAGCGTTTTGAAAAGGAGTTTGACGTTTTGGGTGGACACATCGGCAATGCCTACAAAAAATTTGAAGACGCAGAGAAGTATCTCGGCAAGGTGGGTGATCAGCTGGATCGGACGCGGTTAGGGCAAGAGACAATCGCTACCCTTCCGGAGGGTGAGGAAAAAGTCAATTAAGTGAGAGGGGAGTATGGAGATGATGACAGAGGGAAACAACACCTGGGAGCGACCCCTGGCCCGGACCGAGGGCGGGGTTTCTTTTTGGAACAATATGTTGGTGCGCACCCTCGTTTCGGCCATACTCCTCATGATACTCGTAAATAGTGCTCTCCTCTTCTTCTTTATTCGGCCTAGTGAGACGCCGATCGTGCTCCATTACAATGTCTACTTTGGAGTAGATCTCCTTGGGATCTGGTGGCAGGCCTATATGCTCCCGGTGCTCGGACTCCTCTTTTTTGGTGGTCACGTGCTCTTGGCCCGACGATTCTATGAGCAAACAGAGCGTATTGCGTGTCACCTGATGCTCCTCTCGGCCACGTTTCTTTCGCTCGGACTCCTCATCGCAGGGGTGAGTGTCTCCATCATTAACTACTAAGGCACTCGCATGCGGATTGAGCTCTTTCTTCCTCCGGTAGCTCTGGCTTTTGTGGTAGCGGGCGCTTTGTGCCTCATTTTTTATGGCTGGTCACGTTTTTTTGCTCGGCGCTGGCGGAGAGGGGACCGGCATGAGGGGAAAGAGCATATTTCCCGATTTGGCGGACTCGCCCTCCTCCTCGCGTTTGTTGGAGCGGTGAGTCTGGATGAGCATTTGGTCCTGACGCGTGAGATTGCCGGATTGTTGGTCGGAGGCACGTTTATTGCACTTGTCGGTCTCTGGGATGATTTTCACGAGCTTTCCTTTAAGGCCCAGGGCTTCTTTCAGGTAGCGGTGACCCTCATCGTCTTTATTTTTGGAATTCGCATTTCGACCATCAAAAATCCTTTCGGTGATGTCCTCGTCCTGCCGGACCAGGGCGTGTGGCCGATTCTCCTTGGGTTTATACTCCTCCTTTTCTGGATGGTGCTCGTCGTGAATGCCGTGAATTGGCTTGATGGTTTGGATGGACTCTTGGGAAGCGTCTCACTTATTGTGTTTGCTATCATTTTTTTCCTCAGTCTCAAGCCGGAAGTAAACCAGCCTCCGGTGGCACTCCTGGCGTGTGCCGCTTTTGGGGCGGTCCTCGGATTTCTCCTCTTTAACCTGCATCCGGCTCGGATCATGGCGGGAACAGCCGGTTCTTTTTTGGTGGGATTTCTCATTGCGACGCTCGCGGTGATCGCTGGGACCAAGATTGCGACCGCACTCATGGTCCTCATCCTTCCCGTGACTGACGCCCTCTTTGTGATCGGAGCGAGGCTCCGTGCTGGCGTCTCAATCTTTGAGGCGGATGAGCGCCATCTTCACTATCGACTCCGGGCGCTCGGTTGGGGAGAACGACACATCGTTGCCTTCTTCATTCTACTCACGGGAACCATCGGTCTCCTTTCGCTTGCGACGGTGGCCTTGGGCAAGTTTGTGACGTTTCTCCTCGTTTTGACACTCGTTCTTTCGTTTCTCTTTTGGGTTGAACGGGAGCTCGGGCGTAAAGAGCGTGTCACTTCTTCCGTATGAAACGCATGCTTTTCTTTGGACTAGGGAGTCTCGTTCTCCTCGGGGTGATAGGACTCAGATGGTACTCTGTTCATCGCGAGGGAGTTCCGACGCACGTGTCGGTCGGGGAAAAGACCTATATGCTTGAGGTCGCCACGACCGATACGGCACGAGTAGCCGGTCTTAGCGAGCGGGACAGCCTGTGCTCGGAATGTGCGATGCTCTTTCTCTTTGAGAGACCGGGAGCGTACGTATTTTGGATGAAGGGGATGCGGTTTCCGCTCGATATCGCTTGGCTCCTTGATGACCGTATCGTCCATATTGAGCGTCGTATCCGAAGTGACAGTACGGAAACGTATCGGTCTCCCGTTCCTGCAAATCGAGTGCTCGAGTGGAATGCCGGAGCTCTCGATGGGGTTGAGGTTGGAGATCAGGTTCGCTTTACACCGTAGGATTCATTTTTTGGACACAAAAAACCCCGCCGTTGCGGGGTTTTTGCTTTTCTCTAGAGAAAGAACGGAATACTTTCGATAACGGTCTTAGCGGTACGCGTTTACTCGAGCAGAATACTTCTTGAGATTCTGTAACTGACGATCATTCAGAGTCTTTGACTTCTCGATAGCCTGTTGGATCAGCGCCTTGGAGAATTCAATCGAGGTACCAACTTTGACACTGCCATTGTGGGCGACGTGCTTGCGGAGGTAGTCTTCGATGTAGACCTTGTGTTCGGCAGTGAGTGATGAATCCGGGTTCTTTTCGAGCGTGTGGGCGAGAGCTCGACGGGCGAGATGAGTCGCTCCATCTCCACGCTCAGCCTGTTCGACGAAAGAGGCTTCGGTCTCACGGCTCAATTCTCCAGTGGTTCCAGTGGTTGTTACGGCGTTTTTGACACCGGTCGGGGTGGAAGTGGTCTTGCCGTCTTCTTCCATGACGACTGCTGAGTCATCACCCTTGGTGTCGAGGAGCATACTGTCATCAGTCACTGTCTGTGACCGCTGTGAGTATGAGTAGATACCAAACGCGATAGCGGCGACAATAAAGACGCTCACCAGAATACGGAGATTTTCCTGAACCCATGCCTTTACCTGGTTGGCGGGCGTTTCTTCTTCAAACATCGGATCTTGATGTTCCATAGTGTACACCTCTCTTTCTAGGTTCTTTGATATTTTTTAAAGTTCTGCTTGCGTTGAAGCCTGTGGCAGGGAAAGTTTTGAGGCTTTCTCAAGCCATGTCGACCCCCTGTCCCTTCATAGTAAAACGCGAGAAATACACTGTCAACTAGACAAAAATGGCCATTTTCAGCCTGGTATGGGGAAAAGTTGAGGTGAGGACATGTGATAAGCGACGTAGAGGAGGAGTTGTTTGGCGTGAAGAATTTGTTGTGAGATGTATAAAGCACAAATTTCAAAACACAGAAACACTGCCTACCGGCAGGTAGCCAAACAAAACTCAAAACTGAAATCAAAACTCTAAAAAACTTTGTTTTGAAGTTTGAAGACTGTGCTTTGTTTGGATTTTGTGTTTCTGCTGTGTGTTTTTCTTTCTTGATAATAATTATTTTATAAAATGAAATTTCTTTTATTGAAGAAAAACATTGATTGGGGGTTGACAGTATTTATTTTTGCTTTGCATTTTCAAAAAAAAGAGTATAATAAATACATACAGAAAAAAATCTGTATCACGCACAAAAATTGTGTCGTGAAAAATAAAAAATAAAAGTCCTCATGTTCTACGCTTTGATGTAAACCTACATCAAACAAAAAAGAACAGAGGTTTAGAAGGAGGTGAGTATTATGGCAGCTAAGAAAAAGGCAACAAAGAAGGTTGCAAAGAAGAAGGTAGCAAAGAAGAAGACCGCTAAGAAGGTTACCAAGAAGAAGGCCACCAAGAAGCGCAAATAGTTTTGCCTTCGGTCTTTGGAAAACCAAAACAAAAACCCCCGTTCATTCGGGGATTTTTGTTTTCTGGCTGTATATGAGCAGAACTAGATTGTCCCTTGGATAAGCCGAGAACGACCGCTGTAGTCCGGGAGAATCTGGAGGCTTTGAGGAGCGAGATGAGCATTCACAAGCGCCACCAGTTCCTCATCTTGCTCAGGGCTGATTTCCAAGAAAAAAGTAAGCGCGCAATAGTGTTTGCGAAGCGTTGCGAGCTCGGGGAGGAGGCGCCGGTAATGATCGAGTCCATCTGCACCACTTTCGAGCGCACTCTTGGGTTCGTAGTCACGAACATCATGATCACTCTCATCATAGATACGATGAGACAAGTAGGGGAGATTGGCGGTGATGATGGCGTGACGATTCATTTCTCTCGGTTTGGGAAATCGATCCAAGAGATCACTCTTCAAAAATGAAATCTTTTTTGCGATGTCATGATGAACGGCATTGTTCATTGCGACAGAGAGTGCTTCTTCTGATATATCGAGTGCGAAGTATTGGATATCTGATACCGGAAACATCTTCTCGATTTCTTTGGCAAGCGTAATTATAATATTGCCACTGCCCGTTCCAATATCGATGATGTCGATGCCCTCACTCTGATTCATCATGGTGAGAACGCGCTCGACCATATGTTCGGTTTCGGGGCGGGGGATGAGCGTCGCAGGGGTCACCTGAAAATCGCGTCCGTAGAACTCTTTGTGACCGATGAGGTAAGCGACCGGTTCATGTTTGAGTCGTCGGTTGAGGCATAGGCGCGCTTCTCCCTCCGTTTCAACTGAGAGAGGGTATTCGGGATGAGCGAGGAGGAAGGCTTTTTCTTGGCCGGTGAGATGAGAGAGAATGACAAAAAAATCTTCCGGCGCGAGGGACGGAAGAAAGTGAGATTGTAATTCTCCGAGAGTCATAGGCTTTACCGTTCCGTTTGTTCCAGTTTGCGACGGATATCTTCGGATTCCAGAGCGTCAAGAATAGGGTCAAGACCACCCGCAAGAATGGCGGGAATATTGCTCCAGGATGCTTTGATGCGGTGGTCAGTGACGCGGTCTTGGGGATAGTTGTAGGTACGAATCTTTTCGCTCCGGTCGCCTGTACCAATCTGGCTTTTTCTCGCATCACCGAGTTCCTTGGCCTGGCGCTCTTCTTCAAGCTGAAAGAGTCGGGAACGGAGTACCTTCATGGCCTTTTCACGGTTTTTGATCTGGGACTTTTCATCCTGGCAGGAAACTACGAGGCCACTCGGGAGATGGGTAATTCGTACGGCGCTATAGGTCGTGTTGACCGACTGCCCGCCCGGGCCCGAAGAACAAAAGGTATCGATGCGGAGGTCAGCCTGATTGACCGTGATTTCCACGTCTTCTACCTGAGGGAGGACAGCAACGGTCGCGGTTGAGGTGTGAATCCGACCAGCCTTTTCCGTTTCTGGGACACGCTGGACGCGGTGGACGCCGGATTCGTATTTCATCTTTTGGTAGACCGCTATTTCACTCCCGCCACGGTTCACTTCAAAGACAGCCTCTTTGAATCCACCGACTTCGGTTTGGTTCGAGTGCATCATCTCGATGCGCCAACCCTGCTTTTCGGCATAATGGGCGTACATACGGAAGAGCTCGGCTGCAAAGAGGGACGATTCATCACCCCCGGCGCCACCTCTTATTTCCACGATCACATCCTTGTCATCGTGCTTGTCTTTGGGGAGGAGGAGTCGGGTCAGTTCGCTCTCGAGAGCGCTTTTTTCTTCGGCGAGGGAGATATTTTCTTCTACCGCCATGGTTTTGAGCTCTGGGTCGGTAGCATCGTCATGGGTGAGCTCGGCATTATCTCGCATACTCTTTTCGATAGCCCGAAAACGGCCGATACGCTCCATGATGGTATCGAGCTCGGTCTTGCGTCGCCCGAGGGCCACGAATTTTTTGTTATCGCGCACGACATCCGGCTGGCTGAGAGCGGTCTCAACCTCTGTGTATTCGCGCTCGATGTTCAATAGGAGGTCTTGCATAGAAGTAGTATACCCTGCTTTGTCGTTACTGTTCAAATTCTTATTTTACTGAACAAAAATCCCACTACCAGGATGGGAGTGGGATGGCACTTTCAGATGTTTCAACAAAGAGGAAAACAAAGTGCCAGAGGGAAGCACTAAGCGAGAACCTTTTCGGTCTTCTTCGATTCGGCCTTCTTGTCATCTTTTACTTTCGGAGCCTTTTTCCGAGCGACCTGCTTGGCCTGGGACTTTTCGGCCATTTTCTTGAAGCGATCAACACGACCCGTCGTGTCGATAACCTTTTTCTTACCGGTGTAGAGGGGATGACAGAGGGCACAGATTTCCGTGTGCATGGCTTCAACCGTTGAACCGGTTGTGAGGATAGCACCACAGGCACAGGTAATCGTAGCCTCGGCGTAATAGGTTGGGTGGATGCCTTTTTTCATAGAAAGGGGTCTCTCAAGAGAGAAGTTAAGAGGTAACTGTGCAAATTTTCAACGCCTGTCTTGAGAGAAGAAATCAGGCTTGTCTCATAAAGTTTCCAGATTTCGGCTGAAAACCACTCAAAGCTCGTCGGGTTAATGGTATTAGCCCTCCTCACTTTTCATGATTTTCATCGCGAAATCTGAATACTTTCTTGAGACCTGAAAATTTGCACAGTTACCAACGTAGTCGAGAGTGTAGCATGACTTTTTCCGTTTGGCAAGGCCCCCTCGGGGGTCGCTTTTCCCTTCACTTGTCAAACCGCTCTCCTTCTGTTACACTACCCGCTGTATTTGTCCGCCCCAGGAATCGTTCCAAGAGGGCGGGAAATCAGACATATTCTGATGTCGAGTCTCTTCCTGGCCTGCCAAGCAGTGCTTATGAGGCTCATACAAGACACGGAATAGGTGGCTCCTCATGGAGCATATAATCCCCTAAGGAAAAAGAAGTATGAGCGAAGTCAAAGAAGCGGTAGAAGTGGAGGCATCGAAGCCGGTAGTGGTCGAGAATTACTTCTCAACCATCGATATGAAGAAGCTCGATGTGAGCCTCGAGGGACTCCTCAAGGCGGGTGTTCATTTTGGGCACTTGAAGTCGCGTCGTCATCCGAAGATGGATGAGTACATCTACACAACGCGGAAGAGCATCAACATTCTGAATCTCCAGAAGACCGTCGAGAAGATGGAAGAAGCATCGCGCTTTTTGGCTGGTGTCGTGAAGAATGGTCAGCCGATTCTGTTTGTCGGAATGAAAAAGCAGACTCACGAAACGGTCAAGGCGCTCGCGACCCATGTCGGACAGTACTACATGGTGGATCGTTGGCTCGGTGGGACACTCACCAACTTTGAATGTATCCGCGGTCGTGCCCGTCACCTCCAGGATCTCGAAGCCAAGTTTGCTTCCGGTGAGTTCAAAAAGTACACCAAGTTTGAACAGGCCAAGAAGATGGAAGAAGTTGAGCGTCTCGAGAAGAAGGTGGGTGGTATCAAGGGGATGGAAGCTTTTCCGGGCGCTATCGTCATTGCTGATACCAAGGAAGCCGGTCTTGTCCTCCACGAAGCCGGGAAGATGGGAGTACCGGTGGTCGGTATCGTCGACACCAATACAGATCCATCCCGCGTTGACTATCCGATTCCGGGTAACGATGACGCCCTGTCTTCACTCCGACTTTTGTTCGCTTATCTCGGTCAATCCATCCTTCTCGCCAAGTCGGCTGTAAAAGAGGCCAAAGAAGCAAAGGTAGAGACCAAGGAGAAAGCAGTTGCCTAAAGCAAAGACTAAAAGTTACACCCTATGAGTCAAATGGAACAAGTAAAGGCTCTGCGTGAAAAGACCGGAGCTGGTATCGTGGACGTCAAAAAAGCGCTGGATGAGGCCGGTTTTGATGAAGCGAAGGCTATCGAAATCCTCCGCAAGCGCGGTCAGGACAAGGCCATGAAAAAGAGTGATCGAGAAACACATGAGGGACTGGTGGTGTCCTATGTCCACTCGAATGGCCGTATCGGTACGCTCGTCAAGCTCTATTGCGAGACCGATTTCGTTTCACGAAATGAGGAATTCCAGGAATTGGGACGAGATATTGCTATGCATATTGCCGCCTCAGCACCGCTCGTGGTGAAGCCCGAAGAGGTGTCAGACGAGGTGGTAGCCAAGGAAAAGGCACTCTGGCAGGAACAGCTCGCTACCGAAGGGAAGCCGGCTCAACTCGTCGAAAAAATTCTCGTGGGCAAGGAAGAAAAGTTCCGGAACGATGTCGCTCTCTTGGGACAAATGTTCGTCAAGGATCCGTCGAAAACCGTAGGTGCCCTCCTCACCGAAAAGATTCACAAGCTGGGTGAAAACATCCAGGTAGGGAGCTTTATTCGGTACGAGCTCTAGTGCGAAACAGGAGCGTTATTTGAACACAAACCTAACCTCGTAGTCCCATGTGGTATCTCGTTGTTCCACCTATCGTCGTCGTTCTCTCTGTTTCTTTTTTGCTGTGGTATTTGTCACGCAAGGGGGAGGATCCGACCGTCGTCGAGCGAGTCTTGGAAAATGAGGAACGGGGTGCGGTAGCCTTTCCGCGGACCAAGGAGTTTTTCTTGCGACTGCTCGAAAAAGTGGGACAGCACTTCAAGGTGCTCACGCTTCGGATTCATAATTCCTTCCACCAGTTTACTCAGTCGGTACGGGCCAGTCGGGTCCGGGTTCACTCAACGCTTGAGCCAGAAGTGAGCGAAGAAAAGAGAGATGTCTCCGAGGGTTCTGTACCGGTTCGACCGATGACGTCAGGGGAGAGTATCCTCTCGACGCCCATCGTGAGAGAGCGGGCGCCACTGGTGGAGGTGTCTGAGCGTAAGGAAGAGGTGCCTCGTCCGATGGTGAGTGAGGTTGCGGTTCATCCTGAGAAGCGGAAGCGTCTGGTGCGACCGAATACGGCTCGCGAGGAGGATCTCATTGGCCGGATTGCGCGGGATCCCAAAGATTTCACCTCATACGAAGCGCTCGGTGACTATTATCTCGAGATGGACAATATCAAGGATGCCAAAGAGTGTTACCGCCAGGTGCTCAAGCTTTCCCCGGTTCATCGGATGGTAAAAATAAAGATCCGTCGCCTCGAAAAGCTCTTGACCAAAGCGGGGGAATAATGAGAAGCTACAA
>CAYNNJ010000006.1:0-294 GCA_964398755.1 uncultured Bdellovibrionales bacterium | reverse complement strand
TCTCAAGGCCACCTTAGCTCAGCTGGTTAGAGCAACAGTTTTGTAAACTGTGGGTCCTCGGTTCGAATCCGAGAGGTGGCTCAAAAATGAAAAATGAATGGGTAGGTGGCCGAGTGGTTAATGGCGGCAGACTGTAAATCTGCTCTCTCCGGAGTACGGGGGTTCGAATCCCTCCCTGCCCACAATATGAAACTTAAAACTCGTGCCTTTATGGTACGAGTTTTAAGTGTATTCTGGCAGGGAGGGAGGAGAAGGGCGTGAGTAGAATACGAGCGAGCGAGTATTCTGTGTGTA
>CAYNNJ010000005.1:13955-16886 GCA_964398755.1 uncultured Bdellovibrionales bacterium | reverse complement strand
GCACCACAAAGGGCAAGTTCGCCATTCCCCCCGGCACAATCGGAGCCTTGTCTCCAAAACAATCTTGAAGCAAGTCCTGTGTTACGGGTAGACGCATTTTTGTAACGCGTTCAGCAAGCAAATGACGTCTTTCAAAATGCCTTTCCAGTCGTTTATATGCTTCTTGTTCACCAAGCACATCACCCTCCAACGCCATAAGCAGATTCTTTTCCTTTTGCGGAGTATCGGGAATAACTCCCTTTTGTTGCTCTAATGTTTTTTGGAGAATACGGCGACTGACCTTAATAACTTGCTTAGGAAATTGTGGTACGGTGTAAACAATTTGCTCACCGCCACTCCCAGCCAAAGTTGGTCGATACCTCTCATACAGACGATGATCCTTTGAAGTAGGCACAAACAGAGCGCGTGGGAGACTCTGCTCTGGGAGAATAGCGGTCACTTCTCCACTCTCGTTTTCTGATACCTTTGGTGTGACAGCTCTCGGTCGCTCGAGGACTTCGTGTGACATAGTATTAGTCTTTGATTTCGGAACGATACGTTGTTCGGAGCGACTGCTCCTTCGTGGCGCGCTCTATCGCCAGGTCAATGAGTCGGGTCATGAGGTCGGGAGACGAGAGTCCCGAGGCCTCCCAGAGTTTGGGGTACATGCTCCGTGCGGTAACGCCCGGGTGCGTTTTGATCTCATTCACAAGTATCTCACCATACTCGCGGAAGAAGAAGTCGACTCGGGCGAGCCCGGCACACTCAAGCACCTGAAACACCTGGCACGCAAGCAACTGGAAACGCTTGATCATGTCCTCTGGCAGTTCCGCTGGAATCTCGAGTCGTGCTCCGGCCTCATCGAGATACTTGGCCTCATAGGTATAAAACTCTTTCGCGGAAATGATTTCACCGGGGACCGAAGCCTCCGGATGGTCGTTCCCGAGAACTGAGACTTCGATTTCCCGACCAATGATATATTCCTCGAGGAGCACCTTGGTATCGTACAAGAAAGCATCTGCTAGGGCCTCACCATACTCACTCTCCGATCGTACCTTGTGGACACCGACCGATGAACCAGCATTGGCAGGCTTGAGGAAAAAAGGTGAACCTAGACTCGTGACCACTGATTCGTACGACGGAGCCGAAGCCTGACGAATGGAGAGAAAACGCGCCACTGGGATACTTGCCTCGCGGAGGAGTCGTTTCATCACATCTTTGTCCATTCCGATAGCCGAGCCGAGAACTCCCGCCCCGACAAACGGCACCCCCGAGAGTCTGAGGAGTCCCTGGATCGTTCCGTCTTCACCATATCCTCCATGGAGGACCGGAAACACCACATCGAGACGTTGCTCCTCCCCGGAAGTAGCCACCATCTGACCATGACTCTCCGGGCGAAGCATCACCTCCGCATCACTGCCAGTCCGGGCAGTATCGGTGAGTCCGGTTGGAAGTGTCGCTTTGCTGGCCTCGGGGAGAAACCACCGTCCTTCCCGATCGATAGCGATGAGTACCGGCTCGAATCGCTCCCGATCGAGACTCTCCATCACATTTTTGGCAGACCAGAGCGACACTTCATGTTCCGTTGATTTGCCGCCACAGAGGACACCGACGCGGAGTTTTCTCATAGTAGTCGTTACGTAACGAATTACGTAATTCTTTACGTAATTTAGAGTTCATTCACTTCCTCGACATGATTCTCGAGGACCGAATCGCCCTCACCAAAGAGGAACCGTGTCCGGAATTTCTTGCCCGCGAGAAAAACAGGTATCCAGTGAATATCATCTGGCCACATAGCATCGTAAGGAATAGCATCCGTGGTAAACCACTGTGGGCGCATCTCTTCAGTCTCTCGTGGCTCACCGGTCCAACTCGTCACCTGAAAAACATGGACCTCGAGGATATCCCCCCGCTCGCGGGCAAACTCAAACTCGTGCATGCCCACTTTCTCCATCTCAGTAATCGTGATACCGGATTCTTCAAGCGTTTCACGGCGTGCGCCCTCTTCAATTGATTCATCCTTTTCTACCTTGCCCCCGAACCCATTCCACCGTCCCATACCAAAACCCCGCTTCTTCATCCCGAGAAGGATCCGACCGTCATCCACTATGAGGCACAGGGTGAGTATTGTTTTCATAGTGTTTGATTTTCTTGTGGACGATACATGAGATAGTCCCTTACGTATGGATTTTCCTTTTTCCAGATAACATTGTCAATGAAATAATGGTGAATGTTGAGAAAGAGGGTAAAGAAAAAGAAGTATAGCGAGGTCCCAAAAACAGCCGGATAACTAAGCCAATCCGGAGCGAGTCCTCGCGTCACGAGGAGATCAAGGAGGAGTGGAACGAGCACAAAAGCGAGAAATCCCAAGAGATACGCCAGACCAAAAAAGGTAACAAATCCCGCGAAACCCCTTCCCCTTCGGTAGAGATATGCGATGAGACCTCCGGTCACGAGCGAGAGGAACGCTCCTACAATACCGATGCTTATCAGGTGCTCTTGCCAGAGGAGCATGAGCCGATCAAACGTCATCCCCTCTGGCATCTGGTAGAGCGCACCAATCAAAAATGCCGGGAGGAGGATAAGCAGTCCGCTTCCCCAAAAGTTGTATCGAGTCGCTACTGTCTCCCTCGCTTAGACTGCCACTCAATCGTCATGGAGCGCCTGTTTGCGTCTCGCCGCAAACACTAAGAGGAGTTACTGGAGTGAGTGAAAGAGCTGGATGATATAGAAATAAAACGGATGAGAAATCGCCGGGAGGTACCAGAGATAAAGTGAGACGAGGGCAACCACGGCCGACACTGGTGGTGCGACCCGAGAGATCAAGTACTTTATGATAAACATGGCAAGAAGGAGACAACTCGCCACAAAGAGTGTCTGCTCCGAGAGGGCGAGCAGTTGTGGCGATAAGCCAAGCGACGTATATGGCACACCATAAAATACATTCTCTGC
>CAYNNJ010000005.1:0-13945 GCA_964398755.1 uncultured Bdellovibrionales bacterium | reverse complement strand
CTGCTTCGGAGAGATTGGAATTGAAATACGAGAGTGCCCAGAGGAGATAGAGCGGGAGAAGGAGCGCTATCCGTTCTAGTCGATTGTAGTAGACACGTTTCATGGCCGAGAGTACAACCACACAGCCAAAAATCTGTTTGATATAGTGCCAGCCGACAAAAAAGAACAAGGCATTTACGAGATAGCCCATGAGTGACATACTCCCCTCCGCGCGCGCCATGAGAAAGTAGCCGATAAGAAGTATGGGAACCACAACTCCCGCCCACCACATCTTGATGGTTTGACGTTTGTTCTCGCCACGTAACTCAAACGATCCTCGAGCATCCCCATACATAAGGAGGTAGGACGCCATGAAGTGCGGGAAATTGATGAGAAAGGCAGCGTAATAGAGGGCGACTGACCAAGCGTAAATATCAGCTCCACGCGAGACCGCAATATGGATGACGACAAAAGCCACGATGGAAATCCCACCCACGAGCATGCTGTCGAGAAAGGGAGAAACAAGGGTAGTCGGGCTCGGACGAAACCACGAGCGAACGAATTGCATAGAGCGCATACAAGCCATTTATATGCTCTCATTGTAACACGGAAAGGGTTGTGCTATATTCGAGGCACGGGGCTTGGGGGATGGAGAGGAGCTGGTAGTCGCTTGACTACCACATTACATGACAACGCTCTGTAACCTTTCTCCCCCGCCCCTTCTCCCTCCGCATTGCGGACCCATGCTGGACCTTTGGTACTCCCAAAGGTCTTAAAACTTTTTTAGTCACTCCTTTAGTAAGTCCCGTTCCTTATTTCTAAGATCGAATTGTAAACGTCATCATTTTGACCATAGTATCTGGTGTCACACGGTCACCATAGTATCGCTTATATGTTTCAAGACGCTCTTGATCAGAACCAAAGCGTTCATGACCATCTTGAATTTCATCCTCGCTGGTGATATCACCGAGACGTTTCTCGCGTAGCGCGGTAATTTCTGCCTGAGCAAACTCCTTTCCACCACCTACAAAACTGACTTGGTCACCTACTTGAATGCCCTTCTCATCGAACATCCGCCAAGTACTTGTTTTTTCTCCTGACAACACAAGTGGCACCAAATTTGGAGCGAATTTAAGCGTCTTCATACTATTTCCCATGACATTCCTTAAATCTTTTCTCTGATCCACAGAGACACTCGGGGTTGCTATCGAAGTAATTTTTCACCGGAATAAAAAGTGGGTTCGGTAAAGCACTCAGTGGAAACCAGCCCATTTTATCACATTTCTCTGGCTCCATAATTTTTGGCTCTCCTTCATAACTTTCAGCCCGCATACCGATAGTCACATAGTGTTTGCCTTCTTCTAAAAAAATATCATTAGTAACAACAACTACACGAGGGTGCTCAATATCAAGATCGCTCTCCTCTTTTGCCTCTCTTTTAGCACATGCTTCAAAGCTCTCTCCAAATTCCAAATGACCGCCCGGTGCACACCAGGTACTTTCTCCATGCGCCCCTTTCCGTCGGAGCAAGAGCAATTCACTTTTCTCGTTCAAGATATAGACACCAAGTCCAACTTTTGGTCGATTACTTTCCATGACATTTTTTATACTTTTTTCCGCTTCCACAAGGGCAAGGATCGTTACGACCGGTAACGTCTGTATTGACAATAGGGGTCTGCTTCGAGGGTTCCAAAGACCCTGAGCCAGTCGAAGCTTGAGCTTCACCCTTGAGTGTCGCAAACGATTCTATCTCTTCACTCGCTCCCCGGAACTGCATCTCACGAGGCTTTTCGGTAGGCAGTGGTTCGGTCCGTTGTTCGACTTTGAGGATAGTCATGAGATAGGTCTTGCGTACCGTGTCCATGAGTCCGAGAAAGAGATCGAAAGCTTCACGCTTGTATTCGATGAGCGGATCACGCTGACCATAACCACGGAGGCCAATCCCCTGGCGGAGATAATCAATTTCATCGAGGTGATTCATCCAGAGCGTATCAAGCGAGCGGAGGTAGAGTGATTTCTGGATGATGTTCCACGTCTCTTTACCAATGAGTGCTTCTTTGGCACGATACACGACCTTGCCCTCGCCGATCAGATACTCAAGGACGAGCCCGCGTTTCTCCACTTCGTCTTTGGAACGATCATCCCGGATGGCCTCTAATTTCTTGAGCGCCGACTGTTGGTCAAGCGCAGGAAACATGGCGTTCGCCTCATTCACAATCTCAGCCATATTCCACTCGCCCTCTTCAACAGCGGTATGAAACGAGATCACATGATCAAGCTCTTCGGAGAGGAGACGGAGTGTCTCTTGCTCGAATTCACTGGTCTCGAGAATCGTCCGGCGCTTGCGATACACCACCTCACGCTGTTTGTTCATGACATCGTCATAATCCAGCACGTGTTTGCGGATATCAAAGTTGAACCCGTCGATCTTGGACTGAGCGCCCTCAATAGTCTTTGAGATAATACCATTCTGAATCGGCTCATTGTCCGGAAGTCCCAAAGTCGTCATCATACTCTTCATCTTTTCTCCTCCGAAACGACGCATCAGTTCATCCTCAAGTGACACAAAGAACTGAGACATCCCGGGGTCTCCCTGACGTCCAGCCCGACCACGGAGCTGGTTGTCGATACGACGAGCCTCGTGCCGTTCGGTACCGATGATAAGGAGTCCGCCCACTTCACGGACACCCTCGCCAAGCTTGATGTCTGTCCCACGACCCGCCATGTTCGTCGCGATGGTGATGGCACCCTTCTGTCCGGCAAGCGCGATGATTTGCGCTTCCCGTTCGTGATTCTTGGCATTCAATACCTCGTGCTGTATTCCCTCTCGCGTGAGGAGGGCCGAGAGGTACTCGGACTTTTCGATCGCCACCGTACCGATGAGTACTGGCTGTCCAGTCACATGAACCCCCTTCACGTGTTCGACAATAGCGTGAAACTTGGCCTCTTCGGTCTTGTAGACAATATCTGGGAGGTCTTTCCTCGTCATGGGTCGATTAGTCGGAATTTCGAGGACATCGAGCTTGTACACCTTGGCCAATTCTTCGGCCGAAGTCGAGGCGGTACCTGTCATACCGGCCAGTTTATCGTAGAGTCGGAAGTAGTTCTGAAAGGTGATAGTAGCGAGAGTCTTCGACTCGCGCTGGACGGTCACACCTTCCTTGGCCTCTATCGCCTGGTGCAGTCCCTCACTATACCGACGTCCCGGCATGAGACGCCCCGTAAAGTCATCGACGATAATGACCTGATCGTCTTTGACCACATAGTCCCGGTCCAATTTGAAAATGATATTGGCCTTGAGTGACTGCTCAAGGTGGTGAACATACTGGACATTGCCGGATGCGTAAATGTTCTCCATACCGAGGAGTCGCTCCACCACGTTCATACCCTCGTCGGTGAGGGTCACGGCCTTCATCTTTTCATCAACCGCGTAGTCGGTCCCAGCCTTGAGATTGGGCACAATCTTGGCAAAACGCTCGTAGAGCTTGGTCGACTCGCTGTCCGGAGCTGAGATGATGAGTGGCGTCCGCGCCTCATCAATGAGGATCGAGTCTACTTCGTCGACAATGGCGAAATGGAGTGGTCGCTGGGTCATCTCCTCGAGGGTTGACACCATATTGTCACGGAGATAGTCGAATCCGAACTCGTTGTTGGTCCCGTAGGTGATATCGGCCGCGTAGGCTTCTTTGCGCGTAATAGCGAGGAGATTCTCCACCTGCCTGCCGGTAGGCAAGGTCTCGACGCTCACTTCATCAGTGTCTTTGATCTTGGAAACATACTGGTATGATATGCCTTGCCCGACGATACAGGCGGTCGTGAGTCCAAGGGCTTCATACACTTTGCCCATCCAGTTACAGTCACGTTTGGCCAGGTAGTCATTGACCGTCACGACGTGGACCCCCTTGCCAGTCAAGGCATTGAGGTAAATGGGGAGAGTCGAAGTAAGAGTCTTCCCTTCTCCGGTCTTCATCTCAGCAATCTTGCCCTGATGGAGCGCGATACCACCAAGCATCTGAACATCGTAGTGACGCTCACCGATTACGCGTTTGGCTACCTCACGGACGACGGCGTACGCCTCGGGAAGGATAGCATCGATGGACACGCCACTCGCCAGGCGCTCTTTGAATACAACGGTTTTGTCACGCAGTGCCTCATCAGAGAGTGCCCCGATGGCGGCATCAAACGAATTGATTTCCGTGACAATAGGCCGGAGACGATTGATTTCCCGGTCGTTTGAACCAAAAAGTTTTTCGAGAAAAGACATATCAGAAACAGCTTTTAGCTATTAGCTTATAGCTTATAGTTGCAAGCAAAAAATTATAAATCAATAAGAGTCCTTCTATTCTAGCAAGAATGAAATCGTCAGTCAAAAGAAAAATCCCGTCGGAGAAACGAGATTTTTCCCTTATTTAAAGCAAATAATGACGCTAAAAACGGGCGGATTCATCGACGGTCAGTTTCTTCTTGATCGAGCGATTGCCACGAAGTTTCAGATCACGATTACGGTTCTTTTTCTTATCGATCTGGGCCTCAAGCTCGTCAATCACGACGTCAGTTGATCCTTCGATACTTACCGTCGTTTCTTCGGCCCGATAGAGGTTGTGCGGGGTCTTGACCATGATTTCCACTCGAAACTTGCCTTTCTTGTCCTGATCAATCTCAATCGAAAAGTCACTCACTGGATCAACGAGTTTCTCGATACGGACCAAACGCTTCTCGATATAGTCTCTCGTCCGGTCATCGATCTCCACTCCTTTGAATAAAAAGCGCGTATTCATACCCCGTGGTACTACTTCGACAATTTATCTTATATAAACTGAGGCAGTAGTGTATTACTGATTAATCAATCGTTTTACACATTAGGATATATCCTTGAAATACTTCGTCGAAGTTGTCCCACTGGGCAGGCTCGTTTCGTTAGATGGATTACAGTCCGTAGGCACTGGAGAGTGTACTCAAGAAAAAGGGCACCGCGAAAATAAGTCCAATAAGAGGCAGCACAAACGTCACGACGGTCGCAATCATGGTCCAGAGAAAATACCGACGAGTCTTCTCAACGGACTGATAGATCTGCTCAAGTCTCTCATCCTGCGCCTCCAATTTTTTCATGAGTTCTTGGTCCATATGTATAGTATAGCACTCCTCACAAAAGAAAAAAGGAGGTTCGAGTGACCCTCGAAACTCCTTGAATTACTCCATTTGCGACTCCCTCCTTCTGCGAGGGGCCACTTCGCTCGCCTGTGGCGAACGTCGTAAGCCATCGATCATTTGTCGCGCTGGGTCAGATTCAGCAAACTGCGCTTCTTGAGTATCGGGTATACCTCGATACTCATGCTCACGTAGCCAAACATCCCGACAGGTGATCCAGCACAAGCGTACCCCATACAAATCAGGAAAACCATCCGCCCACTCAAATGCCCCTTGGCACTGTGGACAGATAACGACATATCCTGTCATTTCGACCCTCCAGCATCTAAGGAACAAGCATCTCACCCCCCAAAGAACTTGGTAATCTGAGAGATGATAACGAGAGCTGCAAGAGCCACCGTGATACCAATAAGGGAGTATTTGACGATAGATTTACCGGTATTGATCCGGTCTTCATCTCCAGTGGCCGTGAGGTACATGAGGCCTCCAATCACGAGCATGATAATCCCGATGATACCAATGACTGAGAGGAGGAAGTTCAGGATCCCTGTAAGAATCTCGGTGATACTCTTGGCACTGTCTGCTGGGCTACCATCAACCGCTCCCCAGCCTAAGATAGCGCCAATCTCTTTGAGGAATGACGGTGCAGCGAGAGCGAGAGCAAGGCCAATGAGAGCGGCGGTAATAATGAGTTTGCCGGTAGAGAGCTTGGAGTCATTGCCTCCGGCCGTCATGTAAACTATGGAGCCAATCACAATCATGATAAGAGAGAGGATGACGATAATCGCTTGGAGGAAGCCTAAGAGAGAGGTAAGAATCTCATCGACGGTATTAAAGGCTAAGGGGTTACTAATGGGGATAGTGTAGAGGACGGCTTCAGAGCCAGTTCTCGCAAGGCAACAGACTCCCGTACCATCTTTGGTCCGACCGACCACTTGTTCGGTGGCGTCGTTACAGCTCGCTTTGGGGGTGCCTACATCACATTTGCTGTTGTCGGTGGGAGGATTGCCAGGAGCTGGTGAGCCTGGTGGCAGAGGAGGTGGAGTATCACCAGAACCAATTGTAACCTGGACAGTCTCTTTAGGACCAAATCCATAAGCGCCGTCCTGCCGTTGACAAAAGAATATATAGGTTGTTGTTGCTTTTGGCGCTACAACCCGACTCCCAGTCTGGGGACTATTATCCTTCGCTACAAATAAAACAGCATTATTGCCAAGTTGTCCATCATTGCGTGTGTTCTCCTCCAACCTACAATTAGTGCCGTTTTTGATACTCCAGAAGAGAGTGGTCGTCTCCCCTACTGTTTGGAGAGATAAAGGCTCAGCATAAAAATCCAAAATTTGTGGATAAAAACCAACATTTACATAAGCAGAAAAGTGAGGGCCATAATTACTCGTAATAGCCCCTACGCCCTTACTATCAACACACAGCATGTTATACGCCCCAGATGCAGTAGGCTGAGAGGTCATACTACCATTGACTGGGACATCGACCCAAGATGCGAGATTTGAATCTTGATCTGCCTTTATTTGACAACTCACTGCCCCCTGAGTTATCCAAGACAACTTGGTTGTTTCACCTGGTTCTATGTATTGTGGATTGGTAGTAAGAGATATGTAGCTTACCTCGGAGACTGATGGAGGAGGACCAGAAGAAGCCTCTATGCAAGCAAAATTACCTAGTTGATCCTGACCCGGGACATGATTGGGACCACAATGCCACTCACACTTACGAGCAGTATCCGCCACACTATATATCCAAGACGTATCGGCTAGGACATCGATACTATCAGTAGGATATATCTCTATACCACTCGTTACTAGCCATGGTTCGAGTCCCGTACATTTGCCATTGGCGATGACATTAACCGTTACCTCGTCATACAAAAGGTTCTCTTCGGCAAGATACGCATACCCGCAACCAAGGCGATACGTGACCTGTCCAAGTGATGTTGGGATAAAAATACGTGGCTGAGTATGAATCGGATGAAATTGATCCTGGATATCGGGTACCATCGAATCTGGATCAAAATACAGAGTCGCAGTTGCTACCTGTCGATAGCCATCACTGCTAGTAAAAACACATTGCTTTGGCTCGGTATCACGAGGGAACTGGTCAGCTTGGATGAATAACTCCACTTCTTCGCCAAGTCCAATTGTAGCCGGACTCTCTAAAACAAGATCAACAGACTCATTTGCTGCTTGCGCTGAAGTGATGAGACCGAGACTCATGGTAAAACCTAGGCCACTCACTAATAGCAAATTTCTAAAATACGCCTTGCATGAGATAAATGGCATAAGTGCACTCTTCTTTATATTTCGTTTGTTTAATTATAGCACATACGAGTAACGCTCACCAGAAAAAACACACCCTTTAAACTTCCTTGCCATGGGTGATATAGTTTGATTAAAATCCAACCAATTGCACTTCTTCTTGGAGTTTCACGCCAAGTTCGTCGCGGACACGGGTCTTGACGAGGCTCGCCAGCATGACGATATCAGTTGCCGAAGCGGTCCCAGTATTTACGAGATAGTTCGGGTGTTTGGGACTCACCTGAGCACCTCCGATGGTCTTGCCCCGTAGTCCCACGTGATCGATGAGCCAGCCTGCTGGGAGCTTGCCATCCTTCGAGGAGTTGCCGGTATCCTTTTCAAATTCTTTGAGTAAGTGTTCGTCATTCACCAACGGATTCATAAAAAATGAACCAGCGCACTTGGCATCCTGAGGGTGCTTGGACTCACGAGTGGCCATGGTTTCCTTGATAGTACGCTCGAGGAGTACCCGATCGCCCCCCTCACGGAGTGAGAGCTCAGCCGAGAGGACCACGAGTGACGGATGCTTCTTAAAATGGCTTGTTCGGTAGGAAAATTCACATTCGGCCTGCGTATATTCATGCACCATGCCCGTCTTCTGATCAAGCGCTTTGACCGACGTCACATACTGCCCTATTTCTGTCCCAAAGGCACCCGCATTGCCCCGGACCGCCCCGCCAAGTGACCCAGGGATACCAGCGAGTTTCTCGATTCCTGAAAGTCCAGCGTCTTTAGCAGACCAGACAACATTCATAAGCGGGACACCGGCTCCGACCATGATTTTTACTCCCTTTACCTTGATACCCCCAGGTACAATTCGGGCAACAATTCCCGGGAAGCCTTTGTCTGCAAAAAGAACGTTGCTTCCTCCTCCGAGGACCCAAAGCGGGAGCTTGTGTTTTTCAGCATAGTCAAATACCTCCGAGAGTTCAATGGCCCCCGAGGCTTCGGCATAGTAGCGTGCTTCTCCTCCGACCTTAAACGTGGTAAATGGAGCGAGTGGCACATGTTCACGAAGCGCAATCATTTGAAAGGAGAATCATCGTTTAGCGAGCGCATGAGATATCTCCCACACATTGCCCGCACCTACGGTAATAATAACATCGTTTCGGCCCATTGTCTTCTCAAGCTCGGTCGTGAGTGCCATACTATCAGTCACATACTCTGCTTTGCCCGGAAAATAACGATTGAGCTCGTTCACCAAGTCAGCCGACGATACATGGCCAGCCACTTCACGGGCACTACCGTAGATATCAAGGACATAGACCCGATCGGCATCATCAAAGCTCTGGGCGAATTCCGAGAGGAGTGCCTCGGTCCGGGTAAATGAATGCGGATGAAAGATAGCGGTGATTTTTTTATCAGGATAGAGATCGCGGAAGGCACGGAGCGTCACGCGGAGCTCCTCTGGATGATGAGCATAATCATCGTAAAGCATCGCACCATAGCGCTCACCGATATACTCAAAGCGTCGCTCGGTCCCGGTGAACCGCTCAAGGGCCGCTGTCACGCGCTCATTCTTAAGCCCCAGGGTCGAGAGGAGCGCCACCACGGCTGTGGCATTCAAGGCATTGTGGACCCCAGCGAGACGCAGACGATAACTCTCAGCCTGTTCTCCAGTTACCACCGAAAGGCTCTGGCGAAACATGTCCTTCTCG
Source organism: uncultured Bdellovibrionales bacterium (assembly GCA_964398755.1). Classification (GTDB taxonomy): domain Bacteria; phylum Patescibacteriota; class Minisyncoccia; order Moranbacterales; family UBA1568; genus UBA1568. The sequence continues at coordinate 4,848 of CAYNNJ010000005.1, read as the reverse complement.
GTCACAAATCCCGGTGTGACAGGTAAATAGTCAGTTACCCGAAACTCTGCCTCCTTATGAGTCCCGTAGGACACTTTGCGACAGTGAGCATGCTCCGCTATCCGAACGACACTGGCTGAATCAGCGCAATAGACGAGGACTCCCTGGGCAGGGATACGAGCGACAAAATCGATAAATGCCTGTTCGTAGGACTGTTCGGTCAGGAAAAAATCCGGATGATCATAGTCGACACTGGTGAGGATGACCGCAAACGGCTGGTAGTGAGCCAGTTTGTTCTGATACTCATCTGCTTCCAGTACCAAGTAGTTCCCATGGCCCGCGAGCGCATTGCCACCCCAGCTTATGATGCGACTGCCGACAATGGCCGAAGGATCTTGGCCGAGATACTCGAGGGTGTCGGCGAGGAGCGCGCTCGTCGTCGTCTTGCCATGCGTGCCGCAAACTGCCAGAGTGAGTTTTTCACGAGTCAGGAGGCCGAGCGCTTCGGGATAACTGAGTACCGGTCGCTTACTCGCCAGAGCGGCCGCGAGTTCCGTATTTCGCTCGGGTGTATAAGCCGTCGAATAGATGATGAGGTCAGCATCCTCCGGGATATGCTCGGGAGCAAACCCCACCTCTACCACTATCCCGAGACGATTGAGTATCTCGTCGGTAAAAAAGACCTCGTCTGTATCGGATCCCGTGACCGCCATCCCATTCCGAAGGAGGAGCTCAGCCAAGGCCGTCATCCCGGCCCCCTTGATACCAATGAGGTGCGGCTTTTTGTAGCGAAACAAAGAAAGAGTGTCTGACATACCTAGCGGACAATAATCGAACGGATACCAGTCGCTATCGCCTCGGCTGCATCCGGATGATGAAAGACTGAGAGCTTCTCGCCCATCGACTGACGGAGTTCCGGATTGTTCACGAGTTCGATAATTTTTTGGGTCAAGAGATGCTCGCCGAGGTTCGGCTCTTCGAGGACGATGGCTCCCCCGATAGCGGCGACATCATAGGCATTCATCCGCTGTTCATCATTGGCCGCTCCAAGAAGTGGCACGAGGATGGTAGCCTTTTTGGTCGCCGCGAGCTCAGCGATAGAGCTAGCACCAGCCCGCGATAGGACCACGGTTGCCAGAGCCAGAGCGTCCGCGAGTTCGGGCGCAGTCAAGAAATCACGCACCACGTAGCCATTGCCTGGTGCGATGCCATTTTCTGCGAGTACCTTTTGGATGGTATCAAAGTTCTGTTTGCCTGACTGATGAATAATCTGGATACCGGCCTGGAGGAGTTCGAGAAGGATGCGGAGGACGGCTTCATTGAGTACCATTGCCCCCTGGCTGCCGCCTAAGACGAGGAGAGTCGGTTTGTCCATAGATAAGCCATAGGTACTCGCCGCGCGACTAGCATCACCCGAGAGGATTTCTGCCCTCACCGGGTTCCCCGTGAGTGCGGTCTTGCCCTCAAGGAAATAGGTACGAGCGCTCGGATAGGCGATAGCGATCCGCGTCGCAAAGCGAGCGAGGAAGCGATTGGCACGCCCAGCCACTGCGTCTGAATCATGGAGTACGACCGGAATCTGGTAGAGCCAAGCGGCGATAACAACGGGGACCGAAGCCGATCCGCCCTTGGCAAAGACGACATCTGGCATGAAGACAAAGAGTCGCCACAGGGACTGAATGATGCCAATCGGCACTTTAAAAGGATCGACAAAGTTTTGCCACGAAAAGTAACGGCGCATCTTGCCGGTCATGACATACTGTGCGGGGATATTTTCAGTGGCCATGGCGTCACTCTCAAACTGGCCACGCGACCCAATAAACAAGAACTCTATCCCTTCGGGAAATTGTGCCCGAAGAGCGCGCGCCACAGCAATAAGTGGAAAGGTGTGTCCGCCAGAAACACCGCCAGAGAGGACCACGCGAGGAATAGCCATAATAAGATGAATCAAGAATCAGGAATTATGAATCAGGAAAACAAAGAAAAGTATTTTCAGGCTCACTCTTCGTGCTTCTGTATTCCTAATTCCGCTCCTTCAGTGTACTGTGCTTGCTTATATTAAGCAAGATTCCCATGGCTGCCAAAATCACTGCCAGTGACGTCCCTCCGTAGCTAATAAATGGGAGTGGAATACCGGTGAGTGGGATGAGTCCCGTGATGGCAGAAATATTGATAAAAGCCTGAAATACGATCCACGAGACGATACCGACGGCGAGGAGTCGCCCGAATTCATCCGGCGCTCGAGCGGCGATACGGAGTCCGCGCCACGCGACAAAGAGAAAGAGTGAGACCACCACGACAGCGCCGATCATGCCGAGTTCCTCACCGAGGACTGCAAAGATAGAGTCGGTCACCGGCTCGGGGAGATAGTTGAACTTTTGACGACTCTGGCCGAGCCCGGCCCCGACGATGCCACCCGACCCGATGGCGAGGAGCGCCTGGGTCATCTGATACCCAAAGCCCATCGGATCATGCTCGGGATTCATAAAGACGAGAAAACGCTGCATCCGATACGGGGCAATCTGGATGAGAATAAAAAGAAACAAGAGCCCCCCAGCAAAGAGACTGAGGATATGACGGATACTGGCCCCGGAAGCAAAGAAGATAGCGAGCGAAATAAGGAAAATGAGTCCGAGCGTCCCGGTATCAGGCTGTTTGATGATGAGAAAGCCGACAATGGAGAGAAGAGCGAGAAATGGCACCAGCCCTTCAAAGAGATCAGATGTCTTGGCCCGACCTTTGCCGGAGAGCCAGGCCGAGAGGTAGAGAATAATAGCAAATTTCATCACTTCCGATGGCTGAAAGGAAATCGGTCCAATCTCGACCCAGCGAGCCGCTCCATAGACCGTGGTCCCAAACCCGGGGATAAAAACGAGGACCAAGAGGACGAGCGCCGTGATAAAGATAGGGAGGACAAACCGGCGCCACACCCGATAGTCGATTTGCTGGAGAATCAAGAGAAACGTGAGGCCCACTCCGAGACCAAGGAGTTGCTCCTTCAAGAAATAATAGTCATCACCAAAGCGCACTCGACCGTACACCACACCGGCACTGGCGATCATGATGAGGCCGAGACCGAGGAGGGATAGGAGAGCAAAAAACAGCGGTCGGTCAAAATTAAACGTTGGTCGTTTCATCGGTTTCTGTTGTTTTGGTATGAGTTTTGGCGACACTCTCACGCCACTTGGCGATGGCGGCATGGTGACCGGAGAGGAGTACCTGTGGGACGCGATTCCCCTGCCAAACTTCTGGCTTGGTGTACTGCGGATGCTCGAGGACGCCAGCTACCGTGTGTGACTCGGTTACCGCACTCTCATCATTGCCGAGTACCCCCGGCACGAGTCGGGCCACCGCGTCGACGACGATCATGGCGGGGAGTTCTCCGCCCGTGAGCACATATTCGCCGATCGAGAGCTCCTCATCGACGAGATGCTCCGCGACGCGCTCATCGACCCCCTCGTAGCGTCCACAGAGAAGAATCAGCCGATCGTAGGTGGCGAGCCGCTTCACATCATCTTGGGTCATGATTTTACCCTTGGCAGAAAAGAGGATGGTTCGAGTAGCTTGTAGCGTGTAGGTGGTAGGTAGTAATTTTTTAACTGTTTCGAGCGCTTCAGCAATCGGCTCGACTTTGAGGACCATGCCTGCCCCACCACCATACGGTGTATCATCGACCGTCTTGTGCTTGTCATGAGCATAGTCACGCAGTTGATGTGTCTCTACCTCAATCAGCCCCTTGTCAGAGGCGCGCTTGAGCATCGACACGCCAAAATACGAGTCGAAACTTTCTGGAAAGAGTGAAATAATATCAAATCTCATGTGAGTCATGTTATCGCCTACATTATCATCCATTGTAGCATAGCTCCATTCGCTTTTGTAGAAAAAAAAGCCGTTGAGATATGTCCCAACGACTAACACATACACGGCTCAGGCGGTCGCCACATCCCCGACATCCGTGAGAACGGGCAGGACAAAGTCGCGGATCAGCCGCAGATCTCTGGCGTCATTCGGCGCGAGAACGCCAGGATAGACGTCATGCAACCGCCAAGTGATGTCCGTTGACATGTCAGGATGTCGCTCGCTCACCAGAAACACGGTAACTGGATTGGCGAACACATCAAAACGCGTCTTCACGCCGATCGGAATCAGGTGATCCTGCTCAGGTGGCACCCACACATCGAGAGCATACCTGCCGCTGACCATGACATCAGGACAATCGGCATCAAACAGTAGGCTGAGTACTCGGCCCTTTGACGGATAAATGGCCGTCTTATGCAGGACACCTGACAGGCGACACTCAGAGCCATAGTAGCGTCCAGTGCGCGCCAGGTCGCTCATGTACCAGGCTTTCCGCCACTTGATATAGCGACGTATCCCGTACCACTCGATGACGCTCGCGCCGGTCAGCACCAATACAAGACTCGGCCAACCACTCGTCCATCTCGAGAACAGGAAGAGCAACATCATGTTGAAGCAGAAGAAAAGCAGTCCCCTTCGCCACGAGATGCCACCGTCAAATCGCTCGAGATCTCGAGCGAGCGCTGGTCTCGGATAGCCGGTGAAGAACGCACCCGTGCGAGCGCAGTGCTTCTGCAAAAAGCGCTCGAGATAGCGTTCAATATCGAGGAGGTTCATCCCCGACCAATGCGCCAGCATACCCGCCATCGCAAAGGTCCCGATGAAATAAAAACTCGAGATGAATACCTCGAACGCCGTCAGTTCAAATCGCATGAGAAATCTCCTGCGCCGTAGCGCCTTGTTGTAAAAGCCTCAGATGAGGCGATGGAAAGAACGCTGCCAAATTGTATGCAAACAAAAAGGCAGTAGTGAAGGGGTATCAAGAGCACATGCAGGATACCCCTTGGCTAC
>CAYNNJ010000004.1:11304-18279 GCA_964398755.1 uncultured Bdellovibrionales bacterium | reverse complement strand
AGAAATTCACTCCCTGGATCGTAGAGACTTCAGTGGGAGTCGATCGAACATTTCTCGCGGTGCTCACAGATGCTTATACGGAAGAGGAAGTGGCCCCCGCCGAAAATCCTACGGATACTCAGGCGGGCAAGGAAGCTGACATACGTATTGTTTTGAAATTTCCGAAGAAGCTGGCTCCAGTGCAGGTCGCGGTGTTTCCACTTATGAAGAACAAACCAGAACTGGTCACTAAGGCGAGGGAGGTCTTCGACATGCTCAGACCGCATCTGCGATGCGAATTCGATGACAATGGAAACGTGGGTAAGCGCTATCGTCGCCAGGATGAAATCGGGACTTCGTACTGCGTGACCGTAGACTTCGATACCCTCACCGATGGCGCCGTCACCGTCCGCGACCGTGACACTATGAAGCAAGAGCGGGTAAAAATCACGGAGCTACACCAGTATTTGGAAAAGAATTTTTCCTAGTTCCTACAAGCTAATAGCTATAAGCTGCCCAATATGAAATACCAGAAACACACGCTGAAAAACGGTCTCCGGATTCTCCTCGCGCCGATGCAAGAGACGCAGACGGCGACGGTCATCGTTATGACGGGCGTGGGGTCACGCTATGAGACACGGGCCGAGAATGGTTTGGCTCACTTCCTCGAGCACATGTTCTTCAAGGGGACCGAGCGTCGGCCGACCGCGATGGATATCTCGAAGGAGCTTGATGCCATCGGCGCTGAGTACAACGCCTATACCGGCAAGGACCGCACCGCGTACTATGCCAAAGTGGAAGCCCATCACTGGGAGACCGCGCTCGATGTCGTGTCGGACCTCTTTCTCAATGCCAAGATTGAACAAGAAGAAATTGATCGGGAACGTGGACCGGTCATGCAGGAGCTCAATATGTATGAGGATATGCCGATGCGTCACATCGGTGATCTCTGGGAGCTTCACCTCTATGGGGACACGCCACTTGGTTGGGAGATTATTGGTCCCAAGGAAAACCTCAAGCGGTTTCAGCGGCGAGACTTTATCAAGTATCTCAGTCGTGGCTATGTGGCTGAAAACGTAGTGATCGGTGTAGCAGGGAATATCGATCCGAAGAAAGTAAAGAAAGAAATCGAAAAGCACTTCGCGGGTATCAGAACCGGCAAGAAGCCGGTGTTCAAGAAAAATACCAAGAAGCAATCGGTACCAGAGGTGTATGTTCAGAACAAGAAAACTGACCAAACCCAGCTTATCCTCGGTGTCCGGGCGTACGATATGAATCATCCTGACCGGTATGTGCTTGCGGTCCTCTCGACTCTCCTCGGTGGAGGGATGTCGAGTCGGCTCTTTATGGCGGTGCGCGAACGCCGTGGTCTCGCCTACAGTGTCCACACCATGACCGAGAGCTACCATGAGACGGGCTACCTCGCCACTCAGGCTGGCGTCGAGCATGAGAATTTGGAGAAAACTATCACAGTCATTCTCGATGAGTACAAGAAAATCGCAACCGAAAAAGTCGAGGCCGAAGAACTGAAGAAGGCCAAGGAATACATCAAAGGAAAACTCGCCATGGGTCTCGAAGGTTCTGATGATGTGGTGGAGTACCTGGTGAGCCAAGAAACCATTCGGGGGGAGATCATGCTCCCAGCGGAAAAAGCCAAGATGGTAGATCGGGTGACAGCTGACGATGTACTCCGAGTCGCTCAAGATATCTTTGTGGATAAGAAGTTGAATTTAGCAGTTATAGGGCCTCGCGCAGACAAGAAGAAATTGGAGAAATTGCTGGCGTTGTAAAACACAAAACAAAAAACACAGATGCCAAACGCCTGCCCGCCCGCTAGGAGGGAAACACAAAGACCAAGACTCCAAAAGAAGAAAATTGTGCTATTGAGTTTTGAAGGTTGTTTGGTTTTTGTGATTTGATAATTGGGCTTTGATTCAAGCGTATGACCGTCAACGAACACGTCGAAGTCGGAACCCGGGTGCTCGTGAGAGCGGCTCTCCTCTTGGCGCTCGCGTATGTGCTCTACCTCATCCGGGACGTCGTGATTCTGGTACTTGTCGCGGTCATCACGGCTGCAGGACTCGTCCCGGCTATCGCACGGCTCCAAAAATTTGGGTTGTCGCGGACGGCTTCGGTGATTATCTCGTATGCACTCCTCTTTTTTGCTGGGGTGATTCTCCTCTCGGTATTTTTTCCACTGTTCTTTTCGGAAATCAAGCAGTTTCTAGAGAACTGGCCGGAGTACGCCAAGCGTCTCGACAGCTTTATGATGGGTCTCCAGAGCTATGCTCAAAGCATTGGAGTGGAGTTTCGCAAGGATGAGTTCTCCCAGAACATCGAAGGCAACATCTCACAGTGGTTCACTCAGATTTTTTCGACCACCATTGATTTGTTCCAGAGCTTTATCCACTTTATCGGATACTTCTTCCTCGCGCTCTATCTGTCGCTTGAAGAAAAGGGTATTGAAAAGTTCTTTCTCCTCCTGACCCCCAAGGAGTACCACGCTCACGCTCTCTCGATTGCCAGTCGCATGCAGGGCAAGGTGAGTCAGTGGCTTTTTGGTCAGATGCTCCTCATGCTCATCGCTTTCGGTATCTACTATATCGGACTCTCTATTCTCGGGGTGCCATACGCCCTTGCGATTGCGTTTTTTGGAGGCTTCATGGAAATTCTTCCGTACGTGGGCCCGGTGCTCGCCGCGGTACCGGCCATCGTGATTGGACTCCTCTCCTCACCGGTCCTCGGTGCTTCCGCTCTCGCTTTTTATATCGTGGCTCATCAGGTTGAGGCACATATCATCGCTCCTCAGGTGATGAAACGTTCAGCCGGTCTCAATCCGGTCGCACTCATCGTCGCTATCTTGGTCGGGCTCGAGCTTGGTGGTCCGATTGGTATCATTCTTGCGGTCCCAATCACGATGATTCTCTCAGTGTTTGTCGAAGACCTCCTCCTTAAGAAGAGTAACCAGGGGTAATTCTTGAGAAAACACAAAACAAAAAACACAAATGCCAAACGCCTGCCCGCCCGCTAGGAGGGAAACACAAAAAACAAAATTCCAAAAGAAGAAAGTTGTGTTTTTGAAAGTTTGAAAAATGTGCTTTGTTTGGTTTTTATGATTTGATGACTGTGCTTTATGGATACTCCTGAAAAACAATCTGGACAACTGTTTATCGTAGCGACTCCTATTGGAAACTTGGGTGATATTACACTTCGGGCGCTTGAGACATTGAAGAGTGTCGATGTTGTTTTGTCCGAAGACACTCGTGTGACCGGGAATCTCCTCAGACATTTTGAAATTCACAAGCCCCTCATCTCGTTTCACGAGCACACCGAAGGAGAGAAAGCACTCAAACTGGTCGAGCGGATGCTCGCGGGCGAGAGTATGGCGCTTGTCACCGATGCCGGGACACCAGGGATATCCGATCCTGGGAATGTCCTCGTGGCTCGTGCTATCGAGGCGGGTATCCGCGTCGTACCCATTCCGGGAGCCAGCGCACTTGGTGCTATCATCTCGGTTGCTGGGATTGATATGCGGGAGTTCATGTTCCTTGGATTCCCACCGCACAAGAAAGGCCGCGAGACGTTTTTCCGTGGCGTCGCAGAGAGCACACTTCCAGTTATCTACTACGAGTCACCGCATCGCGTACTTAAGAATCTGGAACTCCTCATGGAACTAGCGCCAAATAAAAAACTCGTCCTGGGACGAGAACTGACCAAAGTGTTTGAAGAAGTGGTGCGGGGGAGTGTCGATGAAGTAAAGACGTATCTCGAGGGTAAGACAGGGAAAATGAAGGGGGAGTTTACGATTATTGTTTACCCAGTGTAATTCGCCAGAGGCGACTTGGCAAAGCCAGATTACACAGGGTGAATACTTGAGTTTTGACCCATTATTGCTATTCTGAGGCCGGATGACCTATAGTAATAAATAAGATATGGGTGTTTAAAAATGTTGCGGACCCGATGCACAGCGTGCAGTCGGGTCCGGGGGCCTAGCGGGGTGTCAGCAACGCCCGCAAGGTGGGGCTTACCTGGCTAGCTGCCAGGAGAGCTGTCGAGATGGCGATGATGACGAGCATCACGCCGAGGAGGATGGTCGCGGTGTGCGAGCGTATCGCACGGTCGACCAAGTCGGAGAACCGGGACCAGCCACGAACGATGGCGGTGCCGACGACTCGGTCAGCTGGTCCCCAGATGTTGGGGCTTGTCAGCCAGAAACCGAGGTGGATCATCCACGCGAATAGCAGAACAAAAGCCTCGGCGACGTAGAGGACGGCCCACTCGGGACCGGAAAGTTCCTTTTCGATGTCCATGAGGACCTCCTATTTGGGGGAACGACAGCACCGACGGCACTGTTCTATACATTATACACTATAAATTCAATATTGTCAATAACATAATTCAAGAATATGGAAGAGAAGAGCAAGAATAAGCCATTTTTTATCACAGCATCAATTCCTTATGTAAATGCTGTGCCCCATGTTGGACATGCAGTAGAACTTATTCAAACGGATGCTATTGCTCGGTATTACCACGCGACTGGAAGTGATACGTATTTTCTTACTGGGTCAGACGAAAATGCAATTAAAAACGTACAATCAGCTGAGAAAGCCGGTAGACCGGTAGCGGAGTTTGTTCAAGAAAATGCCGAAGCATTCAAATCCTTGGTGGGGTCACTCAATCTTTCTCTTGACCAGTTCATACGTACCACGGAAAAGAGACATTTTTCTGGAGCGATCAAATTTTGGCAAGCACTTGATCCAAAGGATTTGGAACTCAAAACGTATGATGGACTCTACTGTGTTGGGTGCGAAGAATTCAAAAACGAAAAGGATTTAATCGATGGGAAATGCCCTGATCATCAGAAGGTACCGGAGCGTGTGCAGGAAAAGAATTGGTTTTTCAAATTGTCGAATTATCAAGAAAAACTCCTGCGTTTGATTGAGAGTAATGAACTTAGAATTTATCCGGAATACCGTAAGAACGAAGTTGTATCTTTTATCAAATCTGGACTCGATGATTTTTCAATGTCCCGTTCTGTGGAGCGCGCTAAAAATTGGGGTGTACCGGTTCCGGGAGATGAATCGCAAATTATGTACGTCTGGGTGGATGCACTCGCTAACTATATAACGGCTTTGGACTATGAAGGGGAGGGCGAACTCTACCAAAAATATTGGAATAATTTTGAATCTGAGAAAGTACATGTTATCGGCAAAGGCATCCTCCGTTTTCATGCTATCTATTGGCCGGCGATGCTTCTCTCAGCTAACCTGCCTCTCCCGACCACGATCTATGCTCACGAGTACCTGACCATCAATGGTCAGAAGATGTCCAAGTCTCTCGGGAATGTCATCTACCCGAGTGAGTTGGTAGAGAAGTACGGTATCGATGGCACGCGCTATCTCCTTCTTACTGCGCTCCCGTATACTCGGGACGGAGATTTGTCGTGGGACAAGATGACTGAGAAGTACAATGCCGACCTTGCGAATGGCCTGGGGAACTTGGTATCGCGCATTGTGAAACTCAGTGAAAAACTCGGGACCGGAGAGGCGAAGCAGATTGAAATATCAGAAGAGGGAGTAGCGGGAGCGCTCGCACCATTTTTTGCCAAGTTTGATCTCTCGAGTGCCCTCGTCCACATCTGGACCAACGTCCAAATGCTCAATGAATACCTCGGCAAGGAAGAACCTTGGAAACTGGAGCCTGATACGGAGAAATTCGTGGAGGTGATGAAGTATTCACGGCACCAGCTCGCACTCATTGGAGCGGAGATCCGACCGTTTCTCCCCGGTACTTCAGAAAAAATCGCTACCGCCCTCGCCACTGGCACTGTAGAACCGCTCTTTCAGCGGATTAAGTAAATGAAAAACGACCGTGGTTCCGGTCGTGAGGGGTGGAGCTGAGCGTCGCTCAGGTTCGGGCAGTGGCAAACATCCCTTCGATGCTCACTGATTCGAGGTGCTGGGCCAGGAATCCGAGCCCAACGAGCATTGCGCAGACGAGCAAGGCGCGAAGTATTTCGCGAGAGCGGAGGCGCATATCATCTCCAGAGAAGTGGTGCCGACATCCTAGCAAAGAAGTATTGATCCCGCAACCCTTTCCCATAAGCGAATCCGCCAGATGGCGGACTATAAGCTATCAGCTATGCATGACATTCATACCCATCTTTATTGGCACAGTTACGACGAGGATCGTGACCAGGTGATTCAGCGTGCCCACGAGGTAGGAGTAGAGAAGATGCTGGTCATTGGCTGTACGGTGGACGAGAGTCGGGAGGCAATTGCGGTGGCGGAGCAGTACCCGAATATCTATGCGAGCGTGGGAATACACCCGAACGAGGTGAATCATGAGGCAGGAAGTATGAAGCAGGAATGGGTGCAGGAACTACGGAAACTTGCAGAGCATCCAAAAGTGATGGCGATAGGAGAGTGTGGACTCGACTATTTCAGACGTGATGGCGAGAAGTCTATAACTGTTGAGGAGAAGCATACACAAAAAGAGGCATTCCTCAAGCAAATTTCACTGGCTCAGGAGCTAAAGCTCCCAGTCATTGTTCACTGTAGGGATGCCTATGATGACATGTTCGAGATTTTGAGTGCGAATTATTCACAATTCATACATCATGCTTCATACTTCATCTTGCATTGCTACATGGGCGATACGGAGGTGACTGAGAAGTTTCTCACCCTCCCGAACGTGTATTTCTCCTTTACTGGCAATATCACCTACCCGGTGAAGAAGGCCGTCGCTGGAACCAAGGACGATTTGACCGAAACGGTGAAGATGATACCACTCGACCGGATCTTTACCGAGACGGATTGTCCGTTCCTTAGCCCACAGACCCACCGAGGGGAACGGAATGAGCCGGCCTATGTGGCCGAGGTGCTCGAGTGTATTGCCAGGCTCCATGGGGTCGAGCCGAAAGGAGTGGAACAGTTGACAGAATCAAATTTTAAAAAGGTCTTTCCCATGGTACAATAGGGGCACAAACAAGCCTTA
>CAYNNJ010000004.1:0-11294 GCA_964398755.1 uncultured Bdellovibrionales bacterium | reverse complement strand
TTGACTTTTACAATAAAAAGGTGTATAATGTCACAGAGTAAGTAGTTTTTCTTAAATAAGTAATATATCAGTATGGGTAACATGGATCGATATGCAGATGTAAGCTGGGCTAAGAGTATCAGTGATGCCGAGCAAAGAAAAGAAAGCGATCGATTAGCACGAGAAGCTTATGAGAGAGGTCTTGCCAGGGAGTCTGGCGATTCTTTGAATGAGCAAGTTGTTGATCCCCGAGCCGAGGCCAAAAAAGAGGCCACTGCTGAATTAGAGCAAATTCGTACTCGTATTGAGACAGCTACTCGAGAGAAAGCGGAGGCCGCTGCAAAAGTGAAGGCGCTTGGTACAATCCTGAAAGGAGTGGATATGACAGTGGAGGCTGGTAACATGGGTAAAATGGTAGCGGACTACAAGGCTGCTCAGGAAGCATTGCCCCGACTTACTGCTGAATTAGCAGAAGCCGAACCAAGACTTAAGACGTTGGAAGCGCAGTATCGAACGCGATTTCCTGAAGTTGTTAACTAGTAAGTTTTTTTAAGTTAGTATTGGTATTGTCTCAAAATCATTTTTTATCAAAGTCCTATGTCAGAGTTCACAATGTTTGCAAAGCCACCAGTAAAGCCAAAAGCCCCTGTGACCGAGGTCCCGAAGGCAGTTCCTCCAGTGGTTCCGGCCGACTCTGCTACCGTTGCAGTTCCTGTTGAAAAAACTAGAGTGTCTTTGAAGGACGCAAAGCTGGAGGATGTTTCTTTTGAAAAGCTAAGAGACGTTACTGGTGAACTCACAGACAAACAGAAGGATGCCCTGATGGCGAAGGCAGCGGAGAACAATGAGACTGCCCGTATCACTGATTTATCAGATCGAGAAAAAGATGCCATTGTAAAGAAGCTTGCTGAACAGAGTAGAGCTGGGCTGTATGCTGAAGCGGGTTCGCATAATGTTTCTGATGCAGATTTTGATACTTTGTCGGATGAAGAAAAGTTGGCCCAGTTTGATATGGCCAGCGCGGTATTTAAAGAGACAGTAGCCCCAAAGAGTTTTGAGGCTCAGCAAGCCGGAGATGTAGAAGTATTAAAACAAGCAGCAAAAGTAAAGAAGATTCTGGAAAGAGATCAGGAGGAGTTTGAAAAGGCAAAGGCTGAGGGCAAAGACGAGATGAAGGCTTTGCAAGCAGAATTAGTAGAGTTGAAAAAAGCGGTTGAAATTAGAAAAAAGGCAATGGACACGGCGAAAGAGCAGTTTGATAAGGCGGCGCAGGATACGCCTGAAGAAGTAAAACTGAGAAGTTGGTATGGACAGGCTATGGAACGATGGGCGCGAGGAAACGATGATGTAAAAGTGATTGAAGATAAAATTGATGCCATGGACGCCGATTTCGAAGAAAAATTTGGTGTCAGATTATCGGAGATAGTGAAATAACCCCAAAGAAATTCCCAAGGTTTGACCTTTCGGGATTTCACTGATACAATAGGGGCGCTGTAAAGCGCCTTTTTTGTTATCAAAATGGATCCCGTTAGAAGTCGCGGTCGCGATATGACGGAGATTGGGGAAAATACAAAGGAGACGAGAAAATGTTAATTGAAATGAAAGTATATAGTATGGCGTCCGCGCCCTACTTCTAACGGGATGGAAATATCAATCGCGGCGGAAAAATTGTTTAGCCTCGGGGCAATGCCCGTGACCAATGCCCTCCTCATTGGAGTTTTGGTGAGCACACTTCTCATCTGGGTCATCACACGAGCCACCAAGAATCCCACCCTTATTCCGCGTGGGATGCAAAATGTCATCGAAATTATCTTTGAGGCGCTCCTTGATCTCGTGGAGAGCGTGACGCAGGATAAGAAGCAGGCACGTCAGTTTTTCCCGCTTATCGCCACTATTTTCCTCTTTGTACTCATCTCGAACTGGGCGGGACTCCTCCCGGGTCTCGGGACCGTCGGGGTGTATGGCGAACACAACGGGCATCACACTATTATCCCGTTTCTCCGCAGTACCTCGGCCGACCTCAACTTTACCCTGGCTCTCTCACTCATCGCGGTGATGACGGTCCAGTTTACCGGTATCGCTGCCCTCGGTATCATGAAGTACGGCAAGAAGTTTTTTATCAGTCCGTTCCACAAGCCCTATGGCATTGGGACTGCCGTTGGTGTCCTTGAGCTCGTCTCCGAAGTAGGTAAGATCATCTCGTTTACCTTTCGTCTCTTTGGAAACGTCTTTGCTGGGGAGGTACTCCTCACGGTGATGCTCCATCTGGTACCGTACTTTTTGCCACTGCCGTTTATGTTCCTCGAAGTGTTTGTCGGGTTTATTCAGGCCGTGGTATTTGCGATGCTCACCCTGGTGTTTCTCAAAATGTCTACCCTGGAACCGGAACACTAACCACGAAGTGGTTACCCTGAGTTTATCGAAGGGTAGATCCTTCGACTCCGCTCAGGACGTCGCTTTGCTCCGGTTGGACAAAAGTGCGATTTCGGTGTAGAATAGGTCAGTTTCATCTCATGAAATTATGTAATCTCTAACGTTAAACGTATGGAAGTCGAGTCAGCAAAGTTGATTGGTGCAGCCCTCGCTATGGGTCTTGGTGCCCTGGGTCCTGGTATCGGTCTTGGACTCCTCGCCTCAAAGGCACTCGAGGCAATCGGTCGTAACCCTGAAGCACAGGGAAAAATTCAGACCACGATGATTCTCGCGATCGCCGTGACCGAAGCTGTAGCCATCTACGCCTTGGTTATCGCTCTCATGATCCTCTTCGCGTAATTTTTCGACCATGGAAGTATTAGCAAAATTGGGTGTTGACTGGAAGCTCCTCCTCGCACAGGCGGTGAACTTTGCTGTGCTCTTTTGGGTGCTCCGTCGTTACGCCTACCAGCCGATGCTGGATTTTCTCGAGAAGCGAACGGCTCGCATCGAGCAGGGTATCACGGATGCCGAAGCAGCTACGGCCAAACTCGGTGAAATGACCACCAAAGAAGCGGAGGTACTCGCCGCTGCCCGCAAGGAGGCCAAGGCCATCATCGCTTCAGCCGAAGAGGGAGCAAAGAAGCGTGATGCCGAGCGGGCACTCGAGACTGAAGCCAAGGTCAAACGTCTCATTGAAGAGGCGGAAGTGAAAATCCGTGAGGAAAAGGACAAGGCGATGCAGGGTGCCAAAGCCGAGATTGGCGAGCTCGTTTTGCTTTCGGTTGAAAAGATTCTCAAAGAAAAGATGAATCCTGCCAAAGACAAAGAGCTTCTGGAGAAGCTAAAGTAGAACTTTAAAAGCACAGTATTCAAAGCACAAAAGCCAAACAAAGCCCAGTCACCAAAGCACAAAGCTAGGGGATCTCGGTTTGAAGAATGAGTTTTGTTTGGTCTTTGTGTTCTGGGTTTTGTGTTTTAGTAAATTATGCGTCCAACCGTCACACAATATGCGCAGGCACTCGAAGAACTCTCGAGAGAGACTTCGGTTGATGCAACGACCTTGGTGGCGAATCTGGTTCGTTCTCTCAAACGAGCGGGGAAAACAGCATTCCTGCCTGAAATACTCGCAACGCTCGTATCGCGTGAAGCGACGGCGTCGGGGATAGTTCCAGTCCGGGTTGTGACGGCCTTTGAAGCGGATCAGGCGACAAAGAAACAGTTGCTCCACCGGGCAGAAGCCCTCTTTCCGGGAAAAAAGGTGGTGGCGACCTTTGAAACAAAGTCGGATGTCATCGGTGGGGTGCGTTTTGAAACCGCTACCACGCTCTACGATGCGACCATCGCGACCGAACTTGCACAGTTCCAGAAGAAAATATGTAAATAATGACAGGAATTTTGAATGTGTCATGTTGGAAATGAAAGATGACAGATTCAAGAACAGGCTTGTCCTAATAGCTAAGACCTAATCGCTAAAAGCTGTCCCTATGTCCAACCCACTTATCGAGGAACTGAAGAAGCATATTTCGGAATTTCATCATGAGCCGAAAGCGGAAGCGATCGGTACCGTGCTTGAGATCGGTGATGGCGTAGCTCGCGTGGCTGGGTTGTCTGAGGTGATGGCGGGTGAAATGGTAGAGTTTCAAAACGGTGCCATGGGAGTAGCGCTCAACCTCGAAGAAGGGGAGGCAGGTGTTATGCTCCTCGATGAAACTGGCTCACTCGGTGAGGGAGCGACAGCAAAGAGTACGGGCAAGATTCTCTCGGTTCCCGTGGGCGAAGGCGTTATTGGACGAGTCCTCTCACCACTCGGACTCCCGATAGATGGTAAGGGTGAGGTGAAGGCCTCGGCCTACTATCCGGTAGAAAAGATTGCCCCGGGCGTTATCACGCGTCAGTCCGTCAATCAGCCGCTCCAGACTGGTATCAAAGCGATCGATGCTCTCATTCCGATTGGGCGCGGTCAGCGCGAACTGATCATCGGTGATCGTCAGACCGGCAAGACCGCTATTGCGATCGACACTATCATCAACCAAAAGGGTCAGGGTGTCATCTGTATCTATGTCGCTATCGGTCAGAAGGAATCGAAGATTGCCCGTATCGTCGCTGAACTCACGAAGAGTGGTGCCATGGAATACACCACGGTAGTCGTCGCAGGCGCCTCGGATCCGTCAGCACTCTCCTTTATCGCACCGTACGCCGGCTGTGCCATCGGGGAATACTTTATGGATCAGGGCAAGGACGTGCTCGTTATTTACGATGATCTCTCCAAGCATGCGGTCGCCTATCGCCAGATCTCGCTCATTCTCCGCCGTCCACCAGGACGCGAAGCCTACCCAGGAGATGTATTCTATGTTCACTCCCGACTCCTCGAGCGGAGTGCCAAGTTAAACAAGGACAATGGTGGTGGATCGCTCACCGCTCTCCCAATCATCGAGACTCAGGCTGGTGATGTTTCTGCTTATATCCCTACGAACGTTATTTCTATCACTGATGGTCAGATTTACCTGGAAACCGATTTGTTCTACAAAGGTATCCGTCCGGCCTTAAACGTCGGTCTCTCGGTCTCCCGGGTGGGATCAGCTGCACAGATCAAGGCCATGAAGCAGGTGTCTGGGACACTCCGTCTCGACCTCGCTCAGTTCCGTGAACTCGAGGCCTTTGCCCAGTTCGGATCTGATCTCGACGAAAAGACGCGAACTCTCATCGAACGTGGACGTCGGGCTGTCGAAATGCTCAAGCAACCACAGTATGCTCCGCTCCCAGTCGAGAAAGAAGTAGCGGTCCTCTACGCTCTCACTCGTGGTCACGTCGATGATGTAGCGGTCACTGATATTTCTCGTTTTGAGAAAGAGTTCATGGCGTATCTCGATAACGAGGGTAAGTCTGTCGGTGAAGCAATCCTGAAAGAACGAGCCCTGTCACCGGAGGTAGAAGAGCTTTTGAAAAAGCACATTGAAACGTTTAAGAAAAGTTTTGCCGCGTAGGAGAATCACATCTGTTCATTGGATAAGAATGTTTTTCGAATGAACAGAGTTAACAGCGAAATGCTATGGCAAGTGCACGAGACATCAGGAGACGCATCAAAGGCGTGAAAGGCACGGGTAAGATTACTCGGGCCATGGAGATGATTTCGGCTGTCAAAATGCGTAAAGCCGTGGCAAACGTCCTCGCTATTCGTCCCTATGCGACGACCGCCCTGGAACTCCTCCATCAGCTCGATCGAGCGGTCGTAGAAGAGCGCCATCCGCTCGTCACCGAGCGACCGGTGAAGCGCGAGCTCTACGTCATCATCACCAGTAACCGTGGTCTTTGCGGTGCGTTTAATGCTCAAGTGGTGAAACGTCTGCGTCAAGTCCTCAAAGAAGATGAAGGACGGGAGCGCTCGTTTCTCACCATCGGAAAGAAGGGTGAAAACGCGGTACGCCGAATGGGTGGCGATATCGTCGCTTCGTTTCCAGATGTCCTCACGGCTCCAACGGCCGAGGGGATGCGGGGTGTCGCGCGCGTTATCATGGATGAATTTCTCGCTCTGCGGGTCGACCGTGTCGTGGTTATTTATACCGACTTTATCTCGATGCTCTCACAGGAAGTAAAAGTGCGAGCACTCCTCCCGGTGGCCATCAAGGACACCAAGAAAGCAATGCATGAAATCACGTCGCTCACGAGCGACGATGACAAGATAGGGACGACTCGCCACGTCGCTCGTGTAGCGACTGTGGGTGAGTACACGATTGAACCATCGCCGAGTGGCGTACTGGAGCAGATGATTCCGCGCCTCATTGAGATGGAGCTCTACCACGCCGTACTCGAGAGTAACGCCTCGCAGGAGTCGGCTCGGATGATGGCGATGCGGAACGCCACCGATGCCGCTAAAGATATGGTGGCTGATCTCACGCTCGCCTACAACCAGCTCCGTCAGGGCAAGATTACCCAAGAAATTGCTGAGTTGTCAGCCGGTATGGCGGCAGTGCAAAAGTAGAATGTAGAATTTTGAATTTAGAATATTGGAAACTCAAAACCTACATTCTGCATTCTAAATTCTATATTCTTCAGGAGAAGAGTGGGGTGAACGTATAATAGAACTAACGAAAAGTCTATGAAGACAACAGGCAAGATAATCCAGGTCATTGGTCCGGTGGTGGACGTCGAATTCGCTGATGGAAACACTCTTCCGGAAATTTATGATGCCCTCGAACTCACCGTGAGCGGAGAAAAACTCGTGGTTGAAGTTCACCAGCACTTGGGTGGGGGGCGGGTCCGGGCGGTGGCTATGGGGACGACCGATGGAGTGCGCCGTGGCATGGAGGTAGTCGCGACCGGCGCTCCTATTTCGGTCCCAGTCGGCAAGGCCGTGCTCGGACGGATGTTTAATGTGCTTGGTGATACTATCGATGGTCAGCCGAATGTCGAAGTGGAAACGAAACGCTCGATACATCGTACCGCACCGGCCTTTGATGAGCAGTCGACCAAGGCCGAAGTCTTTGAGACGGGTATCAAGTCGATCGACCTTTTCTGTCCTTTTATGAAGGGTGGTAAGGTTGGACTCTTTGGTGGTGCTGGTGTGGGGAAGACCGTGGTCATCCAGGAACTCATCCGAAACATTGCTCAGGAACACGGTGGGTACTCGGTGTTTGCCGGTGTTGGTGAGCGTACGCGTGAAGGGAACGATCTCTATTTTGAAATGAAAGACTCAGGTGTGCTCGACAAGACGGCCCTGGTGTTCGGTCAGATGAACGAGCCACCAGGATCACGTCAGCGTGTCGCGCTCACTGCGCTCACGATGGCTGAGTCGTTCCGTGATGATGAGGGTAAAGACGTGCTCCTCTTTATCGACAATATTTTCCGTTTCACTCAGGCTGGTTCGGAAGTGTCAGCCCTCCTCGGTCGGATTCCTTCCGCCGTAGGGTATCAACCGACCCTTGCCGAAGAAATGGGTGGCCTCCAGGAGCGTATCACCTCGACCAAGTCAGGATCGATTACCTCAGTGCAGGCGGTCTATGTGCCAGCTGATGACCTCACTGACCCAGCCCCAGCCACGACCTTTGCTCACCTTGATTCGACGGTCGTGCTCAACCGTGCTCTCACTGAAATCGGTATCTACCCGGCCGTTGACCCGCTTGACTCGAGCTCGACGATTCTCGATCCACAGGTGGTGGGAGAACGTCACTATACCGTGGCTCGGAACGTGCAGAAAATTCTCCAGCGCTACAAAGACCTCCAGGACATCATCGCTATCCTCGGTATGGAAGAATTGACTGATGAGGACAAGCAGACGGTAGCCCGGGCTCGCAAGATTCAGAAGTATTTGTCTCAGCCGTTTTTCGTGGCCGAACAGTTTACTGGCGCCCCTGGGAAGTATGTGAAGCTCGATGATACGATTGCCGGGTTTGAAAAGATTCTTTCTGGTGAGCTCGATGATATCGCTGAGTCGTCGTTTTACATGAAGGGTTCTATCGAAGAAGTAATCGCTGATGGACGCAAAGCCTAAGGTATTATTGCTCATCATTCGATGATTCCTTTTGAGACCCACTCGTGGCCCAGCGTGCCACTCGCTCTGCTACAGTCGCGCTCTTCCGCCTCCGGCGGAAACCGTGCCCGCTTGACTTTAGACGGTCCCAAAAGAAACATCGAAGACGAGCTACAATTCTCAAACGTATGATTAAACTCAAAGTCGTTACTCCCGAAAAGATGGTAGTGGAGCAAGAGGTCTACCAGGCCACACTCCCCGTGCTGGGGGGTGAGGTGACTCTTCTCCCGAACCATGTTCCGTATATCGGAGCATTGTCGGCCGGTGAGATTTTGCTTCGCGCCGAACCAAATGGGGCCGAGACCAGTCTCGCGACTTCGGGTGGCTTTGTGGAGTTTCATGACGATGTGCTCTCGATTCTCGCTGATACCGCCGAACGGGCCGAGGATATCGATGTGACCCGAGCCGAGGAAGCAAGGAAGCGTGCCCTCGAGCTCAAGAAGGAGCGGGTGACGATGGATGATGAAGAATATGCCCGCACCGCAGCGATGATTGAGAAAGAAATGGCGCGCGTCAAAGTGGCTCGCCGTCACCAGGCCCGCCGGGGACTGAGTCTCGAGTCTTTGGGGCAATAATAGTTGAGTTTTCTACGGATATCCCGCGAGTAGGCTCTCGTGGGATTTTTCTTGACCCCGCACCTTTTTGACACTGGATGCTGAAGACATCAAGAAAAACATTCTTTATAAACTTTACTTAGTACCAAAAAGGCGCGGGGTTGAAAAAAACGCTTGTATAAAGTACAGTGGGGTAGTAATGCACTTGTCTACACCTATGTCCAAACCGTACGATCCGAAGAAAATTGAGGGAAAATGGCAGAAATACTGGGATAAAAATGATACCTACCGACAGTATAAGCGCCCGAAGAAACAGTACGTTTTGGATATGTTTCCGTACCCATCCGGGGCGGGACTCCACGTCGGACATCCCAAGGGCTATATTGCATCGGATGTCTATGCTCGGTTCAAGCAGTTACAGGGTTATGGCGTTCTTCATCCGATGGGGTGGGATGCGTTTGGCTTGCCAGCCGAGCAGTACGCTATCAAAAATAACGTCCATCCATCCGTAGCAGTCAAAAAGAATATCGCGACGTTTAAGAAGCAACTGGAAAGAATCGGTTTCACCTACGACTGGCAGCGCGAGATCAATACGACGGACCCGGAGTATTATAAATGGACGCAGTGGATATTTCTCCAGATGTTTCATAAGGGATTGGCGTATCAGTCGTTTGATCCGATCAACTGGTGTCCGTCGTGTCAGACCGGACTCGCGAACGAAGACCTGGAGCAAGGTCGCTGTGAGCGTTGCGACAGTTTGGTCGAAAAGCGCCCGATGCGCCAGTGGGTACTTCGGATTACGGCCTATGCTGACAAGATGCTTCGAGACCTAAGCAAGCTCGAGTGGCCGGAGGGTATCAAAGAAGCTCAGCGGAATTGGATTGGCCGTTCTGAGGGCGTGGTCTTTACTTCACCCGTAAAGGACACCAAGCTCAAGATAGAGACGTTCAGTGCTCATTTTGAGGCTTTTGCGGCTGATACGTTTGTAGTAATTGCTCCTGATCATCCATTCTTACCAAAGCTCCTCGAAGGTATCGCGGAAAAGGAAGATATCCTCAAACAATGCGCCGAGATAGTACGTAAGCGCGAAGCAGCTGGATACGAAATCGAAAAAGAGCCCGAAGGAATTTTTACGGGGCGTTATACCGTTGACCCAGTGGGGAATGGCGAGCTTCCGATTTGGGTGGCGAGCTACGCTTTGGCGGAATATGGCACGGGTATCGTCAAGTGTTCGGCGCATGATGAGCGTGATTTTGCTTTTGCCAAGAAATACGGCATTCGTTTGAAACCGGTGCTCTTTCCCGCTGATGCGGATGAACGAAAAAAAGTCGAATCTCTCGAGTATTGCTACACCGATATGCAGACGGGTATATTGACCGAGCCGACTCCGTTCAAAGGAAAGAGAACAGGGGAGAGTCATCAGGCAATTATCCAGTACCTGAAAGAGCAGAAGTTGGCACGGAAGCAGACGACGTACAAAATGAGAGACTGGGTGTTTTCTCGCCAGCGCTACTGGGGCGAACCGATTCCGATTATTCACTGCGAGGAGTGTGGTGTGGTACCCGTACCAGAAAAGGATTTGCCGGTAATGCTCCCGAAGGTAAAGGCGTACCAGCCCGCCGGTACTGGTGAGTCACCACTTGCTACTATCGCCTCATGGGTCAATGTGAAGTGTCCAACGTGCAAAGGTCCAGCTAAAAGAGAGACCAACACTATGCCTCAGTGGGCTGGATCGTCATGGTACTATTTGCGCTTTATTGATCCTACCAACAAAAAGGCTCTCGTCGATAAGAAAAAAGAGCAGAAGATGATGCCCGTCGATGTCTATGTCGGAGGCGATCATGCGACGCGCCACCTCATCTATGCCCGCTTCTGGCACAAATTTCTCTATGATCAAAAGAGAGTCTCGACCCCTGAACCCTTTGCACGACTCGAGTTCCTCGGTCTCATCCTCGCTTCGGACGGTCGCAAGATGTCCAAACGCTGGGGGAATGTCATCAATCCGAACGATGTGATTGACCAGTTCGGAGCGGACGCTTTCCGTCTCTACGAGATGTTTATGGGACCGTTTACCCAGCATATTGCCTGGAATACGGATGGAGTGGTGGGGACGCGCCGGTTTCTCGAGAAAGTATGGCGGTTGCAGGAGAAAGTAGTAGGGAGTAAGCAGAAAGGAGTAAGCGAAGACAAAAATATCGAGAGTCTGCTCCATCAGACTATCAAGAAAGTGACAGAAGATATTGAAGGGTTCAAGTTTAATACTGCTATTAGTAGTCTGATGATACTGGTCAATGCTCTTGAGAAAGAGTCCGAGATTCAAAAATCCAGATTCCAAATTCTCGTCATTCTCCTCTCGCCTTTTGCTCCGCACATGACTGAGGAGCTCTGGCATGAACTTGGTGAAAAGAAATCCATCTTCCTCGCGCCGTGGCCGAAGTATGGTGCCAAGAAAATCGTTGCTGAGACCACGAACGTCGCGGTCCAGGTCAATGGCAAAGTGCGGACGGTGCTCGCTATTGTTACCGGTACGACCGAAGACGAGGTAAAGGCCCAGGCGCTCGCAGACGCGAACGTGAAACTTCATATCGCGGACAAGACCGTCCGCAAAGTTATCTACGTCCCTGGTAAGATCGTGAGTATCGTGGTGGGATAAGCTCGAGCTTATAGCTGATAGGGAATAGTTTTTAGAATAGCTCAGGGCAAGAACCCTTCGACTCGTCACGTCGCTCGCGAGCGACAGTGATAGGCTCAGGACAAGAACCCTTCGACAGGCTCAGGGCAAGAAAACAGCCCCGCCGCGGTTGTGCGCAGGGGCGGGG
>CAYNNJ010000003.1:0-18361 GCA_964398755.1 uncultured Bdellovibrionales bacterium | reverse complement strand
ACGGGTGTTTTCTTGAGCGGGGACGACCGGACTCGAAGCGGCGACCTACTGCGTGACAGGCCGTCGCTCTAACCAGCTGAGCTACGCCCCCGTGTGTCAAAATTCCAATCACCAAAATCCAAACACCAAACTGTTTTGGTTGCTGGAGCTTGATTTTTGATTGCTTTTTTTTAAGTGTAGCAGGGGCGAGACTCGAACTCGCGACCTCAGCGTTATGAGTGCTGCGTTCTAGCCAGCTGAACTACCCTGCCATTTTTTTCGTGTCACTGTATTTCACGGATTCGTGCAGGGGGCAGATTCGCCCTTCGGGCCCGGGTCGGCGCAGAGCTTCGACCCTTCTCATCCACCCGTACATGAAGCAGTTCATGTACTCCCCTGACCGGCGTGTCACTTCGTTCCACTTGTTGCGGGGGGTGGATTCGAACCACCGACCTCTTGGTTATGAGCCAAGCGAGCTGCCAGACTGCTCTACCCCGCTATAATCGCTACGCTTCAATCATCAATCTCCAAAATCCAATTTCCAAATACATCACCAACACCAGTTTCCAAACCAACTGCGCACTAACGATAGCACGTTTCTTTGTTTCTTGGAATTTGGTTATTGGTCATTGCTACCGAATAGTAGCCTTGTGGGTGATCCAAGATTCGAACTTGGGACCTCGACATTATCAGTGTCGCGCTCTAACCAACTGAGCTAATCACCCGCGATATGAAAAACAAGCGCCCCCTTGATTTTCCTGCTTTTTCGGGGATTTGCGCTCTTCTTTTGGAACTTTCGCAGTATAGCCTATGTCGGAAATAAATTCAACCCCGCACCATTTCCGAGGGCAATTGAAAGAAACATCGAGTTGTGAGGCGTAGCCGCCTACTCGGCTCACACAAGAAGCAACCACTACCTGCACCTAGAAAAGGTGCGGGGTCAACCCCTACCAAAGACAAGAAAAAAGAGGGTGCCCGTCGCTGACGAACTATCCCTCTGTACCACCTGATGCCCTGTCTACGCGCCGTACTGATCCCTGTAGGCGATGATGAGTGGCAAGGTCTCGCTTGCGCCCGGAAAGTCTGGGCCTTCCTCGAGCACCTGGATGAGGTCTTCGAGTGTGGCGGCCGCCAGCATCGGGATGCCGATCTCGGCTTGCAAAATCTTCATCGCGGACCTCGGGTCGCTCAGGTCATCGCCACGCTCCTGACGGTCAAACGCGACCACGCAACCCACCGGAATGCCACCCTCGGCGACGATGATCGAGATTGCCTCACGCTTCGAGTCACCGTTCGTGGTCACGTCGTCGAGGATGAGCACCCGCTTGCCTGCAAGCGGCGTACCCACGATCAAGCCGCCTTCACCATGATCCTTGACTTCCTTGCGGTTGAAGGCCCAACCCAATTCCTGATAGCTGGAGTGCTCGCCCGACAAAACCATGGACGTAGCGACCACAAGAGAGATCCCCTTGTAGGCCGGACCATAGAGGACTTCGGGTCCCAACCCGACCTCAGGATCGGCCTCCATGATGACGCCGGCGTAACCAGTACCCAGGCTGGCAATCGCCTGACCGGTATTGAACAGTCCGGAATTGAAGAAGTAGGGCGACACGCGACCACTCTTGAGCACCCGGCCATTCGGCAGAAGCTCGATGGCCCCAATGGAGAGAGCGTAGGTCGCGAACGCGCGGCCAGCTTCAGTTGATTTCGACATAACGATCTCCTTTGTGATGCCTGGGGTTCAGGCGGTTGCGAGACACTGGGTGATTTCGCCGTGCAACAGCTCAGCGACGAGACGTGACCGATCAGCGAAGTCCGGCCCGTTTCCGGCGTAGATGATGCTACTCGAAGCATTGATCCACAGGCCACTGCCCTTGCTGTTCATGCCAAAGTTGACAGACTTTGCGAGGTCGCCGCCTTGCTTGCCGATGCCTGGGCAAAGGATCGGTACGCTGTCACCGACGATCGAGCGAACTTCGCGGAGTTGCCCCGGAACAGTGGCGCCGACAACCAGACTGCAGTTGTCATTGTCGTTCCAGAACCGCGCCGCCCGATAGGCAAAGTACTGATAAAGTGGTAGCCTCCTGACTGCCCACAATTCGCGACCGAGGAACCGCTCCACTTCGTTGTACTCCTCGTCGAGGAAGATCCGCTTGTCCTGGAACACGCTGCCGTCCTTGTTGGACGTGCGACCAAGGACGATGGAGCCCTTGTCCGCATACTTCAAGAACGGCATCAGGCTGTCATCGCCCAAGAGCGGGTTGAGCGTGATGGCATCGGCGCCGATGATTTCGAAAGCAGAGCGCGCATAGCAGACTGCCGTGTCGCCGATGTCGCCACGCTTGGCGTCATAGATCACTGGGATGTCTGGCGCCACCTCGTGAATGTAGGTAATCAGCCGGTAGAGCGCCTTGAGCGTCGGAATACCGTTGGCCTCATAGAACGCGGCATTGGGCTTGTACGCACCGGCCACGTGCTTGGTTTCGTCGACGATGGCGCGACCGAACTGGAAGTAGGCCTCCTCGAGCTCGGCATCGGTACATGGCCGGGACAACAAGTGCTCCGGCAACTTGGCTTCCAGAGGGTCAATACCGACGCAGAGGAATCGCTTCTGGGCCCACTGACTCTGGCATAGCTCCTGGTACGAAGGACGGGTCATGATGTTGTTCCCTTTTCGGAAGATGGGTGGAAAAGTGCTGATGTGGCCGGGACCCCGGCCACCTAAGCCTCCTTACGCTATCGAGAAAACTCGAAAAGGTCAAGATTTTTTCCCAAAACAAAAACCCGACAACAAGTGCCGGGTTTTAACTTTAGTGGACCGTACAGGACTCGAACCTGCCACCCCCGCATTGCAAATGCGGT
Organism: uncultured Bdellovibrionales bacterium; assembly: GCA_964398755.1. Lineage (GTDB taxonomy): Bacteria > Patescibacteriota > Minisyncoccia > Moranbacterales > UBA1568 > UBA1568. The sequence continues at coordinate 15,520 of CAYNNJ010000003.1, read as the reverse complement.
GCTCTACCAGATGAGCTAACGGCCCAATGATTCTGTCTGAGCGGAAAGAGCCCAAACAAAACGAAATACAATAATGAGTGTAGCCGAAAAGGGAAATATTGTCTACTATATGGGCATATGAGTATCACTGAGGCACAATATATCCACGCTCTCCGCAGTATAGAGAATATCGGCGACGGGACGATCAGGCTCCTCATCGCTCATTTCGGAAGTGGCCAGGCGACTTGGGAAGCGAGCCCGAACGATGTGAGGGCCGTACCTAAAGTATCAGCGGAGAAAAAGGAATCCCTCATAGGAAAACGTGCCTCAATAGATCCTACCGCCCTCTGGTCTACCCTCTCCCTCGGGGACATCGTCGTCCACACCCGGGGGGACGCGACCTATCCGCGACTCCTCCGCGAAATTCCCGACTATCCTGTCCTTCTCTTTACCCGGGGACAGCTCGTTGATTTTGACCGGCCGATGGTATCCATCGTGGGGTCCCGCAAACATTCGAGCTATGGTGAACAGGTAGCGCACGAGCTCGGTCGTGAACTCGCTGGCGCCGGCTATGTGGTCGTCTCCGGCATGGCCTTTGGTATCGACTCACACGCTCACCGAGGGGCCATCGAGAATGGTGAGACGATTGCTGTCCTGGGGAGTGGTATCGATGACCGGATGATTTCACCGGCTTCACACTTTCGTCTGGCCCAAGATATCATGCGTCGCGGTGCCCTCCTCTCCGAGTACGCCCCTGGCACATCGGCAAACCAGGGCTCATTTCCGATGCGGGACCGGATTATCGCTGGACTCTCACTCGGCACCATCGTGATTGAAGCCCCGGAAAAAAGTGGCAGTCTCATCACCGCCCAGTGCGCCCTCGACTACAATCGTGAGGTCCTCGCTGTTCCTGGCTCTATCCTCTCTCCCTACTCGATCGGCACGAACGGCCTCATCAAACGCGGGGCCAAACTGGTCTCGGGTATCGCCGATATTCTCGAAGAATTCCCTCGCCAAGGGAGTCTCTTTGAATCAGTGACGTCCGGAGCGACACCCACGCCCGCTGGTCTCTCCCCTGAGGCCACGCGCGTCCTCTCGCTCCTCTCTCATGAACCCATCCACGTGGATCAAATTATCCGTCATGCCAAGCTTTCTTCATCAGAAGTGAGTACGCTCTTGTCGCTCCTCGAACTCCACGGCCTTGCCAAAAATGTCGGCGGCATGCACTATGTTAGAGTAGCTTCTTAGCTTATGGCTTATAGCTGTTAGCTATGAACGCCAAAAATATCAACCTAAAAGCTAAGCTCTATCAGCTATCAGCTCACTATGAAACTCCTCATCGTTGAATCACCGTCCAAAGCCAAGACCATCGAGAAGTATCTCGATGGTGAGTATCGTGTGGTTGCCTCCGTCGGGCATGTCCGCGATCTCCCCAAGAGTAACAAAAAGGCGATCGATATCCCCGGTGGGTTCATCCCGCACTACGAAATCTCGCCCGGCAAAGAAAAAGTCGTAAGTGAACTCCGCTCGCTCGCCAAAAAAGCGACCGAGATCCTCCTCGCAACCGACCCCGACCGTGAAGGAGAAGCGATCGCCTGGCACGTGGCCGAAACCTGTGGCCTCAAGAAGCCCCGTCGCGTGCTCTTTTATGAAATCACGCCCGAGGCCGTGAAGGAGGCCATCCTTCATCCACGAACCCTCGATACCAACCTCCGTCGCGCCCAAGAGGCCCGTCGCGTCCTCGATCGTCTCGTCGGCTATGACCTCTCTGGCCTCATCTGGAAAAAGGTGCGCTACGGCCTCTCAGCGGGCCGAGTCCAGTCACCAGCGCTCCATATCTTGGTTGAACGAGAGAAAGAGATCCGTGCCTTTATCCCCGAGCTCTATTTCCACTTCACTGGACACTTCTTGTCCGCGAAGAATAGACCGATCCTCCTCACCTACACTACTCTCCCTCGCCCCAAAAGCGAAGAAGGAAAAGTACGTGAAGAAGCCGATACACTCATCAGTCTCGGTCAAAAAAGCACCTGGAAAATTCTCGACGTCAAAGAAACCCCGGCACAAAAAAATCCCTATCCTCCGTTTACGACTTCGACCCTCCAGCAGGCCGCGAGCTCACGGCTCGGTCTCTCACCGAGTATGACCATGCGTCTCGCCCAAAAGCTCTACGAAGCCGGTCATATCTCCTACATGCGCACCGACAGTGTGAACTTAAATGACGAGGTGATCAAAAAAATCGGTTCCCTCGTCACCAAGGAATTTGGTGGAGAGTACCACGAAGAACGTCGCTACAAGACCAAGAGTAAGAATGCCCAGGAAGCCCACGAGGCCATCCGTCCGACTCATCCGGAAGTGAAGCAGGCCGGTACCGGCGACGGTGAACGCAAACTCTACGCCCTCATCCGGACCCGTACCATCGCGTCTCAGATGGCCCCAGCCAAAGTCCTCCGCACCAAGGTAATCGCCGAAGCAAGCGACACAAACGTGCCTAATTTTTCCGCTACGGGTTCGGTTGTCCTCTTTCCGGGTTGGTACGCCTGCGACTCGGCAGCGCGTGGCGAAGACAGCGAGTTCCCCCCGATCACCGTCGGTGAAACACTCACACTGAAGACCCTCACACCAGAAGAAAAGTGGACTACACCACCCAACCGCTACTCTGAAGCGGGCCTCGTCAAAGAACTCGAAAAGCGTGGCATCGGTCGTCCAAGTACCTACGCTTCGATTATCAAAACGATTCAAGATCGAGGCTATGTCGAAAAAGAAGGCAAGGCACTCTCTGTCACCGATACCGGAATGGTCGTCGATGATTTTCTCGTCTCCCACTTTGCCGAAATTCTCTCGGATGTTTTTACCGCTGACATGGAGAGTAAGCTCGACGATATTGCGAATGGAGATCGTGAGTACGAAAAAACTCTCAAAGAATTCTATACCCCGTTTGCCAAGGAAGTGAAGAGTAAAGACAAGATAGACAAGGTCACCAACATGGGTGACGCTCCCACAGGAACCGTTTGCCCGAAATGTGGCAAAGATATGGTGGTGAAACTCGCTAAGAACGGAAAATTTTTGTCATGCTCCAATTTCCCCGAGTGTACCGGAGCCCGCACCATTGATGGGGTCGAACTGGAAGGCCCCAAAGAAACGGGCGAGGCCTGCCCCGAATGCAAAGACGGCAAACTCCTCGAACGCGACGGCCGATTTGGACGCTTTATCGCCTGTTCGAACTACCCAAAGTGTAAGCACATCAAAAACGATCCTAACCTCAACCCAACAACCGGGGTCAAGTGCCCCATGTGTGGGAACGGTGAGATGCAAGAACGCCGGGGACGTTTCGGTGTCTTCTATAGCTGTACCAATTACCCCAAGTGTAAAAACGCGATCAAGGCCAAGCCCACCGGCAATATTTGTCACTACCTACGAGATGACAAGGATAATAAAGAGTGTGGCGCCCTCATGATGACCGGCACCAAAACGATACCAGAGCGCTGTAGTGACAAGACCTGCCCCAATCACCGACCGGACAAGCTGAAGGAAAAATAGAATCGGGAATCTGGAATACAGAATCAAGAATTGTAAAAAAGAAAAAAGGCGTCCTGTCACGGCAGGACGCCTTGTGTTTTACCGACGCTGTCGAGCGCCAACTACTTGGCTGAAATCAGCTCTGCACTGCGAAACAACCTCATCCCATTTTCGAAGAAAAACCGCTCGGACCGACCGTCGGACAGAACGAGCTCTGCCCGGATATCGCCGTCCGGCGTTACCGTGATCAGCAAAGCCGGTTGATTTTCTTCAGAAACACTGAAATCGCAGGCGCGCGAAGGCGAGCGAATTTCATGCTCTCCACTCTTGAGGCGCAAGTAGCAGAAGGTGTTCACATCTGGTGCAACAACAGCCAGGGAAGGTTCACGACAAACCCCATCCCGACCGCACCACTGCATCACAACAGAGGTGTCTCCCATCCTGCCACGTAACAGCTCTGGCCACTGGACTTTCTCCAGAAGGAGGCCTGTGCTCATCTCTCGCTCCTTGAAGACTTTTGACCCATGGCTCGCCCGAGCCTTGGATGGCACTATGATACCACGAATCCCGTGGTTGTCAACCACCGTCGCTCGCGAGCGACGTGACCAGTCCCTATTCCATGAACGTCAGGGCGACCATGGCCACTACTCCACAGATGACCGCTATGATTTGAGAGAGGGAATCTCTCCACTTTTTCGTTTTCTGCAGTTCTGGGATCAGGTCAGCGACCGCGATATAGATAAAGCCACCGGCTGTGAGCGGTATAAAGTATGCTGTCACAGACATAGCAATCTCACCCAGTGCGAAGAAGAATACCCCTCCCAAAAGAGCCGTAAGAGCAGAAAGAAAATTGAGAAAGAATGCTCGCTTCTTCGTATATCCAGCGTGGAGCAGTACTGCAAAGTCTCCTACTTCTTGGGGTATCTCATGGAGAATCACAGCAATGGTTGTCGCGATGCCGACCGGAACGCTCACCATAAAGCTCGCTGCGATAATGACACCATCAAGAAAATTGTGGACACCATCGGACATGAGCACCAACTTACCGACAGGGTGGATATGGGATGCCTCTACATCTTCACCATGGTGATGCCAGTGAAGAAACTTTTCCAGGATAAAAAACGAAAGGATACCACCGATAATGAGGAGACTCACGATACGAGTGTCGTCACTCTCCGCCAGGGCCTCCGGTATCAGGTGGATAAATGCATCCCCAAGCAAAGCACCTACAGCGACGCTAATAAAAACGGGAATATACTTCCGAAACACCGCCTCCTTGAATGAAAGGAGAAGGATGCCAGTGAGTGACAGCACACTCACGACCAAGATACTACCAAAGGTATACGCGTAGACGTCTATCATATTCTTTTACATTAACGACATAATTTACAGAGCCCAAAAAACTCGATTGAATGACGAAAAACTGAAAAACCATTCTTACGAGCGAGGAGCTCCTCCTGCCTCTCGAGGTCGCACTCGTCGAGATGAACATCCTCTATCTCTTCACACTCTACGCACACAAAATGATGATGGTGATCACGCGTCGCGAGCTCAAAATACTGCTTGCGATCCTCGAGCTTGACGCTCTTTACGATACTGAGGGTCTCGAGAGTCTCAAGCTCCCGATACACCGTTGTCTTGTTGACATGAATCATCTGAGCCGAGAGCTCATCCAAAATCTGCGGCACCGAGAGGGGAGTATACTCACGAAGAAAGAGTGCAATCATAGCCCGCCTCGTTTTGGTGAGACGGAGTTTGTGTTCTTTGAGAATGGCCAAGATGGTTTGTTCTCGTTCCATGATTTCATATTAACGCAACTCAGTTGCGTTTGTCAACCCCGCACCTTTTAGGTACCAAAAAGCAAACTGAGGGATACTGCTCTGGCTTACCCATAACCCTACATAAATGGTAAACACTTTGTCTTAACGCCCTTGGCGATTGTGCCCAAAAGGTGCGGGGTCAAGGGGCATCTGTTACTCTCTTGCCATTTACCCTATACTACAAGTACTAACACCAGCCCTTATGGCCACCACTATCACTATCGAAGACGTGCTCCGATCCGCACCCCACCCCTTCTCTGGGGAGGCGGAAAAGTTTATCCGTTCGGCCTATGTCTTTGCTGAGGCAGCCCACCGTGGTCAAAAGCGCAAGTCCGGTGAGGACTACATCATCCACTCTCTCCACGTGGCCAAGAATTTGGCCGAAATCGGGATGGATGAAAAGACGCTCGCGGCCGGTCTCCTCCACGACGTCCCCGAGGACACTGCCATCACCCTAGACGAAGTCCGGGAAAAATTCGGAAACGACATCGGTGTCCTCGTCGATGGCATCACCAAGCTCGGCAAGATCAAGCTCCGTGGCTCCAAAGAAGAATACTACCTCGAGAATCTCCGCAAGATGTTTCTCGCCATGGCCGAGGATATCCGCGTCGTCATCATCAAGCTCGCGGATCGCCTCCACAATATGCGCACCCTCGAACACCTCCCCCCGGAGAAGCAGGAGCGCATCGCCCGCGAAACTCTTGAAATCTATGCTCCTATCGCCAACCGTCTCGGTATCGGCGAAATCAAGGGGGAACTCGAGGACCTCTGTTTTAAGTACCTCGATCCCGAGCACTATCACGAAACCAAAGAGCTCGAAGAGACGTACCTCCACGAAGGCAAGGCCTACATGGAAAAGACCATCGCTCTCTTTCGTGATGTTCTCACCAAACAAAAGATCCGGGTCACGGATATCTCCGGTCGAACCAAGCACCTCTACCGTCTCTACCAGAAACTAAAACGCCACGACATGGATATCACCCGGATCTATGACCTCGTCGCTATCCGGATCATCGTCCCTGAAATCGCCGATTGCTACGAAGCGCTCGGGATCATCCATCGGGAGTATCGACCCATGGTCGGTCGCATCAAAGACTACATCTCGCTCCCCAAACCAAACGGCTATCAATCGCTTCACACGACTATCTTTGGTCCGGATGGGCGCATCCTCGAAGTCCAAATCCGTACCCAAAAGATGCATGACGAGGCCGAATATGGTATCGCCGCCCACTGGCTCTACACCGAGAAATCACGTTCCATCTGGCGGAACATCTTTTCCCGCAAGAAAACACCGGGCACGCCACCACCCCGAGAACTCACCTGGGTCAACCAACTCAAAGAGTGGCAGAAAGAAATTGGTCGGGACGATCAGGAATTTGCCGAAGGCCTCAAGATTGAGTTTTTCAAGAACCATATCTTTGCCTTTACTCCGAAAGGCGATATCATCGAACTCCCCGAAGAAGCGACGCCGATTGATTTTGCCTACGCTATCCATAGCGAGATTGGCCATCGTGCGACCGGTGCCAAGATTGACGGCAAGATGGTGCCTCTCGATCACCATATCGAGAATGGCCAGGTGGTCGAAATCCTCACTGTGAAGGATAAGAAAAAGCCGAGCCGGGATTGGCTCGACTTCGTGAAAACCAGTGCTGCCAAGTATCACATCCGTCGTGAACTCCGTCACACTGAATTCGGAAAGGAATAGCACTACTCTTTAGTCGCACGCATCACTTCTTCGAGCGATGTCACTCCCTGCACAATTTTGGAGAAGCCATCTTCGACCATGGTGACCATACCGGTCTTGCGTGCCTCGGTCTCAATCTCTTCCGTCGTCGCCGCCTGCGTGACGAGCTTCCGAATATTCGTATCCATGGCAAGTACCTCGTAGATACCGTTTCGTCCTCGATACCCTTCACCGCCACACTGGTCACACCCGACCGCCTTGTAAAATATCACGTCTTCCCATGACTTGGCCGCATCCACAAACTTCTTACTCTCCGGAGCCTTCTTCAAGTATTCAAAAACTGAGTCGAGATTGTATGACTTCCCCAACGATTCGATTTCTTTTTTCTCAAGCTTGTACTCGGCCCGACACTCTGGACACAGCCGGCGCACCAATCGCTGAGCGATGATGACGTTCACGGTCGAGGCAATGAGAAATGGCTCGGCTCCCATATCGAGCATACGTGGGAGCGTCGCCGCGGCCGAGTTGGTGTGGAGAGTCGAAAGGACGAGGTGCCCTGTCATGGCAGCATGCATCGCAATCTCAAGCGTTTCCTGATCACGAATTTCACCGACCATAATAATATCCGGATCCTGACGGAGGAGGGCGCGGAGGGCAGCCGCAAAGGTCATCCCGACTTTGGGCTGAATCTGAGTTTGGTTAACCCGGGGCATCCGATATTCAACCGGATCCTCAACCGTCGAGACATTGACCTCGGGCGTGTTCAGAATATCCATGACGGTATAGAGCGTAGTCGTCTTTCCGGAACCAGTCGGCCCAGTCACGAGGATCATCCCGTTTGGCTTGTTAATTTCCCGATGGACTGCTTCCAGCGCCTGGCCATTCAGTCCCATCTTTTCGAGCGTCAGTCCCTTCGAGGATTCATCGAGGAGACGCATGACGATCTTTTCACCATCAAAGACTGGGAGAATACTCACCCGAAACGAAATCTTGTAATCATCCTTTTCTATCTTGAAGCGACCATCTTGAGGCAACCGGTGCTCATCAAGCTTGAGGTTCGAGAGCACCTTGATCCGAGCGACCAGTCCGAGAGCCACATCCTTGGGGAGGGTCATAGCGTCATGGAGCACACCATCGATGCGATAGCGTACGTGGACTTCTTTTTCTTCCGGTTCAATATGGATATCACTCGCCGACTGGAGGATAGCGTGTTTGAGAAGGGTGTCCACTACCCGGATCACCGGGAGGCCGGCAGCCACTTGTTCCAGGTTCTGTCCGTCTTCACCATCCCCTTCGGGCTTCACATCGGCGGTCAAAATATCACCGAACTCGGCTTCGAGACTCTTGCCATACTGCCGAAGCACGCTCTGGATACTCTCACGGCTCGTGAGGCACGGCACGATCTTGAGTCCCGTCTTTTTCTTGATAAAATCGATAGTTTGGAGGTCGTCCGGATTGAGCATGGCCACCTTCAAGTTGGTCCCACTCTTTTCAAAGGAAACGATATTGTATTTCTTGGCGATCAGTTCTGGGACAATCTGGAGGATCTCGATTGGGACCGCCTCACGAGAGAGGTCAACAAAAGGAAAGCCCAAGATATAGGCATAGGTCTTTTGGAGATCAGCCTCCTTGATGAGGTTTTTTTCCAAGAGGAGGGATCCGAGGTCTTTGCTTTCTTTCTTGGCGAGAGCTACCGCCTCAGTGAGACTCTCTTTCGGTACAAGGTTCGAATCAAGCAAAAACTGCTCCAATTGTTTGAGTTCAATGCGCATGGCTTTGGTATGTGTTTGTGCTTCAAGTATAGCATAAAAAGTATGCCGAAAAAGAAAAACTCCTCCCGTCCGTAGACATGGAGGAGTATGGCATCAGTACGACTGAATGGTGATAACCGTCGTATTCGGGGATAACAGCTGATCGCTTGACTCGCGATTCGGCAGTCCCAACACCCAAGTTGCCGGCCCGACGGTGGCAAAGAAACCACACTGAACCAAGAACTTTGATGAGCCCCTTACCGTGGCACCTGATGGCGTTGACACTGGAAGACCAGCATTCCCCATCATGAAGAGTGCTCCCTGGGCATCACGGGGTATGACTGCCGAAACAGAAGCCCAGCCGAAAACTAGTTCCTGAAGATGCTGCCAAGGAACTACTTGATGATCATCTGCCTTCGGACCATGAACGGGAAAATTCTTGTAGACGTCTCCCCAGGTCACAGACACGTTGGGTCGCGGCCGCCAAGAAAAGACTGCGCGTCGCACCAATTCATGATTGACCATCACAGGTTCGAGATTCGGAAGAACGAGGCGCGAGAAATCAGCACCCAAGTAAACCTGTGATTGCGAATCTACAACCCTACTCCAGGCGCGAAAGTAGGTTTCCGGCGACAGTTTGACAGAACACCCACGGGGTACCCTGGCCGTCGGAAGCGGTGTCACTCCAGTGCACGTGAAATAGATCGTATCAGAAGGAACCAATGGTAGCATGACATTCCCCCATTTTCAATGTACGGTTCGTTCTTTCTTGAACGGCTTGAGGATCTCCTCAAACATTTTTACTGTATACCGCTCTGACTCATTTGCCAAATAATACAAAAAAGAGGCTTATATAAGCCTCTTTTTTGTATATGTATTCTCAACTGACTCTTCTCCATAGAACCCTTCGACAGGCTCAGGGTAAATTTTCGAAATCTCGAAAATTTACATTCCCATCCCGCCCATACCAGGCATACTCGGAGCTGGCGCTTCCGGTTTCTCTTCCTCCACTACCGCCGCCTCGGTCGTAAGGAGAAGTGATGCCACAGAGACCGCATTCTCCAGCGCTGAACGAGTCACCTTGAGCGGATCAATGATCCCCGCCTTGAGCATATCATCCTCATAGGTGGCCGAGAGCACATTGTAGCCACTGTAGGCGGACTTCCCGGAGACAACCCGATCAAATACCACCTGCTCGGCACCACCGGCATTTCGTACCATTTGCATGAGCGGTTCGTTCACGGCCGAGAGGACCGCGAGGTACCCTGCTTTCCAGTCAGCCGATTGCGGATCAGCAAATTCACGTCGTTTCTTTACAGCCTCGAGCGCTTTCGCCGATGCTTTGACGAGAGCAGTACCACCACCTGCGACAATCCCCTCTTCGATGGCAGCCTTGGTCGCAGAGACCGCATCCTCCATCTTGTGTTTCATATAGGTGAGCTCCGTCTCCGTCGCAGCACCGACCCGGATCACCGCCACACCTCCTGAGAGCTTGGCCAGGCGCTTCCGGAGCTTCTCGCCTTCGTACTCATTCTTCGCTTTCTCAACCAGCGCCTTGAGTTCAGCAATGCGCTTCGTTATCGCTTTTTTCGATCCCTTGCCTCCGACAATCGTCGTGTCATCCTTTGTCGCGATGACCTTTTGAGCAGTTCCCAGCATTGAAAGCGTCGTCGCTTCGAGTTTCATTCCCTTGTCCGCTGAAACAACCTGAGCACCGGTGAGGAGAGCGATATCCTCAAGGATTGCCTTGCGCGTTTCACCATAGTCCGGTGCCTTCACTGCCAAGACATTGAGCACTCCCCGGAGCTTGTTCACGACGAGCGTCGCGAGAGCCTCACCGTCCACATCTTCAGCGATGATAACAATATCCTTTTTCCCTGTCTTGGCCAATTCATTGAGCACCGGCACAATCTCTGAGATGGCTGAAATTTTTTTGTCCGTGATGAGAAGCGCCGGACTCGAGAGTTCCGCCACCTGATCCTCGGCATTGGTCATGAAGTATGGTGAGATATAGCCCTTGTCGAAATTCATCCCTTCGACGACCTCTTTTGACAACCCAAAGGTCTGCGACTCCTCGGTCGTTACGACGCCATCTTGTCCCACCATATCCATCACTTCCGCAATGAGGTTGCCCATCTCGGCTGATTCTGCGGAAATAGTTGCTACTTGTGCAATCTCTTTTTTGTTGCCAATCTGTTTGCGACTGGCCTTGAGGAGTGTCACAAGGTCATCCTTGGCCTCTTCCATACCGTGCCTGGCACTCACCGGATTGGCACCGGCTTCTACTGCCCGGAGCCCATCTCGAACGAGGGCCTGGGTAATCACCGTCGCCGTAGTCGTTCCATCACCAGCGACATCATTCGTCTTTTCGGCCACCTGCTTCACCAGGCTCGCCCCAAGATTCTCGAGTTTATCAGCGAGTTCAATATCTTTGGCAATCGAAACCCCATCATTCGTAATGGTTGGTCCGCCGTAACTTTTACCGAGGATAACATTGCGCCCTTTTGGTCCGAGTGTCACCTTGACCGCATCAGCGACCTGATCAATACCGGACTTGATTTTCTGACGAGCTTCTACACCGTACGCAATCTGTTTCGACATAGTTTTTGGCATTACCGGATTAGCACTCTCAATTATAGATTGCTAAATTTCTGTCGTCAAGATACACAAAGAGCCGGGCCATATGACACCGACTCGTTGTTCCTAGGGCTCCTCTCTCAGCATTTTTCTGCCAACCGCTCAACCCCGATAAAGTAGAGAATCCGCTTTTTATCATCGAGAACCGGCGTGACGCGCACCTGTGCCTGATACGGCGTCCCATCCTTGCGTTTGTTCTTGACGACTCCCTCGAACGGCTTCTTCTGACGTCGAATCGTATCCCAGAATTCATCATAAAATTCGCGTGACATTTGACGTCCCCAGAGCGCCGGGGTCTTCCCCTGCATCTCAAGCCGGGAGAAGCCCGTCAGCTTCTCTGCTGCACTATTGGCATAGAGTATCTTCCCATCCACGTCGGTGATAATCATGTGATCAAAGCTCTGATCGAGCGCCACTCGAAACTTGGCAATTTCATTCCAGGTCACATCGGCGAGCTCGTCTGACTGTTTCACTTTGTCTATGGCACTGGCCATCACGGTGGCGAGGTACGAAAAATCATCCAGATCTCCCCGGTCGTCGCTTCCCGGATGGAGCGCATTGACCTGGCGGACCGTCTCTCGAATATGTTCGATACGTCGCACGAGAAAGACCTCGATACACAGAAGCATGAGACTCAAATACACCAAAAATCCAGGGAAGAGCGTCCCGAGAGTCCGGGCGATGGTGGCGTGACCGCCTTCCATGATTTCAGCCGGATAGGTAACACCCAAAACGAGTGATGGATTCCCAAAGATGTTATCAATGAGAAGACTACCGTTTACAAGCTCCTCTTCAAAGGTGACCACGGGGACACCACGCCGGAGCTTGACATCCTCGCCCTTCCCGCTCGCATCGAAACCATAGGGAACAAAGGACACATTCACGCCCGAAAGCCGAGAAAGCGAATCGATATAGTGCTCATCGATGTAGCGAGCAAAAATGAGTGTCCCCCGACGAGCACCCTTACCATCACTCGTCGTAATCGGCTGAGCGGTAATAAGAACGAGATGATCGGGCGTTACGAGCACTCCCTTTTTATCGGAAACGAGCTCGTCAAAATCAAGGAGGGCACTTTCTCCGGTGAAGGCTTTGATAAATTCTTCCGGGAGCGTACGCGTACCCGTATCACCAGCGTAGACCTGTTTCCCGTAGACGAGTTCACCGGCATTATTAATGAACGCAATCATGTCAATTTCAATGAGCTTGAGTGACTCATCATTCATATTGGACACGATGAACGCATCATTCTTATCCGTAATGAACTGATAGGTATCGTCCCAGCGAGCCCAGTCAGCCTGCTTTACTACTTGATTCTCGAGCTCATTTTCTACCAAACGATTGAGCTGAGCCAAACGATTCTTCGCCTCCGCCGTCTCTATGGAACGAAGAGAATCCTCTCCGGCAAACCAGAGGTACGCACAGAGCACCAAAAACGCTACAAAGGCGGTGAGAATGATACTGCCATAAATTTTACTTCGAAACGATAACTTCATAGGTTCGTTTAAATAAATATCATCGGGTGCACTGGGGCAAAATAGCTTTCAAGATATCGTGCGCTGTCACGATACCAAGGAGCGTATTGTTCTCATCTGCCACCGGTAATGTATTGAAATTCTTCTCAACGCAGAGACATCCAGCATCCTCGACTGACATGGTTGGAAGGACGGAAATACAGGGAGCGGTCATGATTTCCCCGACCGTTACTTCTGAGAGCGATTTCCCCTCTACCGTGCCTTTTTTGGCCGTCAGGCGACCAACGAGGTACGAGGCCATCGAGACCGGTCCGGACCGACCATAGAAGAAATCTCCTTCAGCGACGATACCCTCAAGCTCAAAGAGCTCATTCACAATCGGTACGGCATGAATCTTGTGCTGGGTAATGAGGTCGGCCACTGCCTGGGCAGAACTCCCCGGCTTCACGGAAATAATATTAGTCGTCATGATGTCGCGCACTTGCATAGAGGTACTGTTAGTTTTTATATTTTACCACGGGTTACTCATAGCGGAGAGCATTGAGCGCCGAAATACTAGTCGCCCGTCGCGCCGGATAGATACCAGTCACAATACCGACGATGAGGGAGAATATGAGAATAGCAACGATAAATGAAGGCGGGATATAGGAAACATCGATGGCACCCGCCCCTTTGAAAATAGCAAGGAGCGAGAGTCCAGCACCAAGGGCTTTGCCACCAACGAGCCCTACCAAAAGTCCCAGGATACCTCCGAAAAAATCCATCACCATCGACTCTGTCAAAAAGAGCTCTTGCACCTCAACGGACTTCATGCCGATCGCTTTCATGAGTCCTACCTCGCGGGTCCGTTCAAGGAGCGAAACAGTGAGGGTGTTAAACATACCGAGGGCTGCCACACCGAGCGCTACCATACCGAGAAGTCCGAGGATGATCCGCGCACTGGCAAAAAACGAATTGATCTGACTCACCGTATCAGCCACCGAGGTTGTGACATATCCCATCCCCTCAACCTGCTTTCGTACATCGGAGAGCACTTCCTGACTGGCAGCGGTAATTTTGACCTGAGAATAGTACTCGATACCAAGCCCACGGAGATCGATAAACGGCACATAGAAAATAGGACTTTTATCTTCCGGGATGACCGCCACAATGGTATAGTCGGCTGACACAGACTCGACCTTTTTTTGGCTATCAGGAAGGAGCGAACTCGTGATCACAAAACTCGTATTAAACGTCTGACCAATCGCCGTCGCTTCATCTATCGAGAGTACCCGGAGCATCGCTCGACTGACAACTGCCTCTCTTGTCGCACTCGATGAGAGCGCTACTCGCTCGACCGCCGACTCGACGGCCGCATCTCCCTCCCCCTCCACTTCTACCCAGCCATCGCCGGAATCCTTGATATTGAGCGTCGGGAGTGCGCCACCACCCTGAGCAAGCTCTGCGAGTTCTTTGGCGGTCGGTTCGCGAAGCACGAGCCAATCATCGGTCACGGCAAAATATCCCTGCTTTACTACTGGATCGTTGTTTTCATCACGAAGGAGGAGATACTTTCCACCCACACAGTCGGTCTCTGATTCTGAACACGAAGTTTCTTCAAAGACCGAGAAGCTCGCTCGTACCCACTTCCCGAGCGCCTTCCCATCGGCATCCGTCGCTGCATTCCCAAATTCATCCTTGGCTGCATAGCTCCCGCCCCATACCAAAGCCCCATAAACTTCCGATGTTTCAATTTTACCAAAACCGACCAGGTTCGCTCCAGGATCCGGACTCTCTCTCAGTCGTACCCAATTGAGACCGTTCCCGGAAAACGCGATATCGCCGATGACATCTCCTGATTTTTTAGGCACCTCACGGAGCGCCGCCGGACCTGTTTGGTCACCCGATGGTAGCACCAGATCATTACTTTCAAAGAACTTACCTTGCACCGGCCGAATGGCTGATTCCTTGAGATATTCGCCCGTTACTCCATACACCGCCATGTCCGAAATAGAATTCTGATAGTTCACCCGACCCACCACCGCAATGAGTGGCGCTACCGAACGGACATTGGGAATTTGTTTGAAATCATTGAGAGTATCATCGCTAATCTTGATCTTGCCTCCCGGTTGCAAGGACACATCAGCCTGTTGCATTTCTTCAAGCTCGGCCACCTGAGAAATAACCAATCGCTGGAGTCCGTAGCCGATAGACACGAGAAACACAATCGAACCAATACCAATGGCCATACCACCTATCGTGACGGCCGTCCGCGTCTTCTTGCCCTTCATGTTGCGAATGGCGATTTCAATCAGGTTGATTTTGTCGATACTCTCACCACTCGCGGTATGGAACAGCCGGAAAATTCGGCTCGCAAAACGTGAAAACAGGATTTCCGACGGCGTCCCCATAGCATCAGCGTCCATAGTCGTGCTATGTTTTTCCCGCCACAAAACCCGGAAGTACCAAATATGAAAAGCGATCTTGGCAAAAATATACACTAAAATAAGGAGAATAAACATGAAAATCCGCATGAAACTGTGCCGGAAGAAGTCCCCAGCTTGACGCAGTCTCCCCATGACGCCCCAGTGCTTCGGGACGACAGGCTCGACCCCGGACAGAGGAGTAACACTTCCCTCTTTTTTGTGAAACGGCCAGAATTTCATACGTTATTTTTTCTCA
>CAYNNJ010000002.1:10584-22260 GCA_964398755.1 uncultured Bdellovibrionales bacterium | reverse complement strand
CTGGCCAAAGTCAATCGCGAGAAAAAGAAAAAACCGCTGGGTAATACCCTGCGGCTCTACATACCTGGCACCCGACGGTGGATCACTTCCGATTGGTCACGGACTTGGTGACACAAAACTGATCCCAGTAATCGCAGTAGGCTACCACCCGTTTGGGCTGGCGCTCGTTGTCGAGGAAATCCGCCGTGCAGCGACGATGAATTCGATCATCCGGGTGATGCATTCTGTCATCCGGGTCAACAGAACCGCACGAAATGCTCACGACGCTCGTCGGCTGATACGACGCGACGTGAGAATGCATCGCCGCTTGGCATCTGGAATCGACGATGAACGGCAGCAGTGCCGCCGCCACGATGCCGATGATGGTAGCGACAATCATCAGTTCAATCAGCGTGAAGCCACGCAAGGAACACTTCTTCATCTCAAGTCTCCTTCGTCCACTTGGACACATCACCATAGCACAAAGTAGCCCTTTTGTCCAGGGCTACTGCTTCAATACCCGCTTCAAATAGTGTCCGGTATAGGACGCACTGTTATGGGCGACTTCCTCGGGTGTCCCCTCGGCGACAATCTTGCCTCCACCGACACCGCCCTCGGGACCGATGTCGATGATATGATCGGCACTCTTGATGAGATCCATGTTGTGTTCGATGACCATCACCGTATTCCCCTTCACTACCAGACGTTCGAGAATTTCAATCAGTTTCTTCACATCCTCGTAGTGGAGGCCGATGGTTGGTTCATCGAGAAGATAGATAGTACGTTCGACATGCTGGCGATAGAGCTCGGACGAAATCTTGACGCGCTGAGCCTCACCACCCGAGAGCGTCGTCGCGGACTGCCCGAGCCGGAGATAGCCGAGACCTACTTCGTTCAAAGTCCGGAGACGATCAGCAATAGCCGGGATATCCGCAAAGAAAGAAAAGGCTTCTTCGATCGTCATCTCAAGCACTTGATGGATACTCTTGTGTTTGTACTTGACCTCGAGGGTCTCCTTGGTAAAACGCTTGCCATCGCAGACATCACACTGCACATACACGGTTGGGAGAAAGTGCATCTCGACGGCAATAAAGCCATTGCCCTCACAGGTCTCACAGCGTCCGCCAGGTCGGTTGAAGGAAAATCGTCCAGCTTTCCAACCCCGGACGCGAGCCTCCTCACTCGAGGCAAAGAGATCGCGGATATGGTTGAAGGCACCCGTATACGTCGCCGGGTTCGAGCGTGGAGTCCGACCGATTGGGCTCTGATCAATCATCACCACCCGCGAGAGGTACTCGGTCCCGGTGATTGAAGTACAGTTAAAGACTTCGTTTGATTTGTAGCGTCGATCAAAACGCGCTTGCAAATTTTTGTGGAGAATTTCGTAGAGAAACGTCGACTTGCCGGATCCCGAGACACCGGTCACCACGTTGAGGCGCCCGAGCGGAATATCGACATTCATGTTCTTGATATTGTAAAGATTGCCTCCCCGAATCTTGATCATCCCCTTTTCCTTGCTTCGGCGTGTCTTGGGAATAGGAATCACTTCCTCGCCTCGGAGATAGGAGAGTGTGAGCGACCCAGAGGCATTTTTCTTGGCCGTAAGGAGATCCTCCAGGTAGCCCGAGACCACCACCTCGCCCCCATGTACTCCAGCCCGAGGTCCGATGTCGACAATATAGTCGGAGGCAAAAATAGTGTCTTCGTCGTGTTCAACAACAATAATCGTATTCCCTAGTTCTCGGAGGGCCTGGAGAGTGAGGATGAGTCGGTCGTTGTCGCGCTGATGGAGTCCGATCGTTGGTTCATCGAGGACATAGAGAGCGCCCACCAGTTTGCTCCCGAGCTGGCTCGCGAGCCGGATACGCTGAGCCTCACCACCGGAGAGCGTGTTGGCCCGTCGGTCGAGCGTGAGGTAATTCAGTCCCACATCGAGAAGAAACTGGAGTCGCCCCCCAACTTCACGGAGCACCACCGAGGCAATTTGACGCTCACGTTCAGTAAGAGTGAGTGAATCGAAAAAAGCCTTGGCCTCCTCAGTCATCATCTCTGTCAGTTGCACGATGTTTTTTCCTCCGACCAAAATATGGAGCGCCTCTTCACGGAGTCGTGTCCCATGACAGGTATCACAAACTTCTTCGCCAAAAAAATGCTTGGTCCCGAGACCGTTACAGGCTTCACACGCCCCATACGGCGAGTTGAAGGAAAACAATCGAGGTTCAACTTCCGGATACGAAAAGCCATCATACGGGCAAGAGAATTTGGACGACAGCACGAGTTTCTCTGCTCCGATATGAACCTGGACGAGACCGTCACTTTCCTCAAGGGCTCGCTGAACTGCCTCCGACAAGCGCTCGGCCGAAGTCTCCGGGAATTTCTCAAACTCAATGAGTGGAAGTTCGTCCACAATGAGATCAATATCGTGCTTCTTGTTCTTGGAGAGAATAACTTGTTCACGGAGACTCTTTCGCACACCATCAAGGAAAATTTCGGAGAAGCCCTTGTTTAGGGCATTGTAGAGAAGCTGGTAGTACTCCCCCTTCCGACCGCGGACAACCGGCGCGGTGATGATGAGCGACTCCTTTTTCTTCTTGGCATTCCGGAGCGCGCTCGCTACTTTGTCGGACACGATATGGAGCATTTCTTCCGGAGCGAGCTTGGCGATCTCTCGATCACAGAGGAGACAGTGCGGTCGACCGAGGCGCGCAAAGAGTACCCGAAGGTAGTCATAGATTTCGGTGACGGTGGCGACGGTTGAGCGTGGATTGCGACTGGCGGATTTCTGATCGATGGAAATAGCCGGCGAGAGCCCGACGATTTCATCGACATCCGGCTTTTGCATCGTATTCAAAAACTGCCGGGCATAGGCCGAAAGCGATTCGACATACCGACGCTGACCCTCGGCAAAAATAGTATCAAAAGCAAGCGAAGATTTTCCCGAGCCCGAGAGCCCAGTAAAGACAATCATCGCTCCGCGTGGCATAGCGACGGTGATGTTCTTCAAGTTGTGAGTACGAGCGCCCTTCACAATGATTGCGTTCGTGGCATCGAGTGCCGGATGTTTTTTGGTGGTCATAGAGAAGAAGTCACTTAGAAATGCTCGAGCATAATACGATAGTCTTCTTCGCGTTCCAGGTGAACGACGAGTTCTACCGTGCCCGAAGGGAGAGTCTTTTGAAATTCACGGAAATCCGTGAGCCAGTCGAGACTGACCAGATAGTCCGAGGTGACAAAGGCCCGGTCACGATAGAGATGGGCCGTGCGACGCCAGAGGAGCGAAAGAATTTTCCCGATCAAGGTAAAGTCCTGGGAGAGGAGCATGCCCCGATGACTGAACCGAACGTACGCGAGATGATACTCTGTAGCGAGCTTCACAAATACGCGAGAAAACTCCGGAAAGAAATGGAGGTGTTCATGCGAGTTGAGTCCATCCGGCAATCGCCCAAAGAGCTCCTCAAACCGTCGTATCTGATCGCGCCACTCACTCTCGACCTGGTTCGCGGTGAGGAGTCCGGTTACGTAGCGGAGAAAAAAGTTGAGACCTCGCGAGAGAGCGCTCTCCCGCACCTTGTCACCAGATTTCAAAACACCGATGAGTTCCAGGTGGAGGTCAATCTTGGCTCCCGAAGCTATAAGCACCTCAGCCTGATCATGCGAAACATAGTGGATGAGGACCGCTACCCGGTCCACCTTGCCCTCGTGCACCAGACGCAAAATCGGCTCCGCGGTCTGACGGATGCCATAGTCATCGGCTGTAATTATGAAGCGCTCCCGAATGTCTTTCGTCATGATGACTCATTTTGAGAATACGACCTAGTATGTCACGAAACGACTGTTTGAGCAAGCCTCGAAGATGAGTAGACCTGATTCCCCGAGAAAGCTACTCCCTCACTCTTGAGGAGTGCCCTTTTGCGACGAACACCCCGATTGTATTCACCCAGCGTTCCGTCCGAACGAATGACTCGGTGACAGGGACGGGCCGGATCAAAGTTCTGTTTCATGAGCGTCCCCACTGCTCGAGCCGCCCCAGGGAATCCTGCTTCTTTGGCTACGTCCGCATAGGACATTACCCTCCCACGTGGAATACGCGTGACTATCTGCCACACAGCCTCAGAAAATGAACCCCGCTGTTTCGCTTGTTTCATAGCCATCAAGAATCCTCCTCAGTATACCCGTTATCAGCCCCAAAGCAAAAGCCTCCCCCGGATGGGAGAGGCTCGGACTCAAAGACTCATTATTTCTCACCAAAAGCCTTTTTCAATTCTGCCTTGGCGGTATCCATGGTGGCCTTGAAATCATCCATAGCCTTCTTGATCGTGGCACGACGCGTCTCAGCGAGAGCCTGCACCTGCGTCTTCACTTTGTCAGCATTCGCGCGATCATTCTTGAGGGCCGTGCGAGCGGCTTCCATAGAGGCCCGGAAATTGGAACGAACGGTTTCCGGAGCGGTACCCGCGTCACAATCACTTTTGGCCTTGGCCACAGCCGACTTGACCGATGCGTCGAAAGTATTCACTGCGCTCTCCATTTCGGACTTCCGTCCCGCGAGGGCACTGTCTACACCGGTGCGGAATGCCTCGATGGCACTATCAACGGTTGCCTGACGGGTATCCACGGCCTTCTCGACGGTTGATTTGAAGTCCTTCACTGCTTCCTTTTTGGCATCGGTATCAGCCTTTGCCTCGAGCTTGGCATACATTTCGCTCCGCTTTTGGTCAGTATCGGAACGCTTGTCACCAAGTTTGGCATCGCGACTGTCGCGACTGTCATCCAATCTCCCAGCTCGGTTTTCGATCCGGTCTTTGACGTTTCCACGACGCTCGAGGACGTTCTCTCCAATTTTCGCCGCTGTCTCAGCAAAACGAGTACAGAACAGTTCTTGGCGCTTCTCCTGCATCTCGGTCTTCTTTTCTTCCATGGCGGCTGCCCGCTCGGTCCGTCTTGCTTCCATGGCTGCCTGTCGCTCCTCGGCCGGAGTGGCGGCCAATACTCCCATTGGCATCACCATCGTGGCGATACCCAAAAGAGACATAATGCTCTTACAAGCTGTTTTCGTCATAAGATGTGCCTAAGTTATTTACGCTTTCATTATCCGCATCCAACTCCTCTAGAGACGCCTTTGTTTCGTCATCAAGCGCCGTGGTATCGAGCGTTGTTTCTTCGACAATACTGTCGACCACGCCGTCCACCGTCTCCGGTACCGGAGCCTTCTTTTCAGTCATCTTCTTCTGCGTGGTAGCGCTATTGGAATTGTTTCCCATATCACCGGTGTACTGTCGGTACACAAACACGCTCACCACGATGACGAGCGCGACACCAACGACTACACCCAAGATCTGCTTTTGTGTCATAATAAATTTTTATATTGATTATTTCCGGTATCCCTCTCAAATCTCAACGCTATTACTACAGAGTAGAATCAAGCGCTTGTCTCATAAAACGTCCAGATTTCGGCTGAAAACCTCTCAAAGCTCGTCGGGTTATCATGTGATAGCCCTCCTCACTTTTCATGATTTTCATCACGAAATCTGAACATTTTCTTGAGACATGAGATTTGCGAGTGATACTCCTAGAGACCGACCTGCCTCTCGGACTATGCTCCTAGTATACCGCATCCTCGCGAGACAAACAACCGACACTTGCCAAGATGTCAATAATAGGGTACAGTGCTTTTTCAGTTCCTTCCCCCCAACCAGGAGGTTTCCATGAAGCACCCTGTGTTCAGGGTCGATGTGCAGGCCATGCGCCCTGCCCTCATACGCGTCGTCTTGCCACGACTCCACCAACTCGTGTTCTATCTCAAAGTTGGTAGCACTGTGCCAAACAGCGTAGTCTCGAGTCACACGGTGATGTGTTTCACGAGCGCCTCAGACGAGAATCTTGCTCACCAGGCCCGCTTCCTTGGTGTCAGACTCTTCTGGCAAGAACTGCTCGTGAACTATTTCGTAGCGAACGACCTCCCATACTCTCATGTATGGATTGAGGATTTCGCCGAGGCCATCATGAATGACTACGAAGGCTTCTTGCCTCAGTCACTCTATGTGACCGTCACGCCGCTCGATCCTGAGACCACCAAGCAGTGCTGGCGCGATGTCGTACGAAGTGCCACACTACCACTTGCTTTAGCCCACGGATGAACCCATCCGTTTTTTTCTTGTCTAAAATAATCGAGAGCGGATTTGTTTCTTCTTTTTCTTCCCACCGAGACTTTCTTCGAGTACCTGAATCTCATCGCGGAGGATAGCAGCCGTCTCAAAATCAAGCACCTTCACCGCCGCCTGCATCTCCTTTTCTTTGAGCCGAATGAGCTTTTCTGGATTCTCAGCAAAGACAGCCTGATCGAGGACGACGTTCGCTCGTACTGCCTTGTCATGTTCACTCTCCATGTTTTCGGTAATGTCGTGGATGTTTTTCTTGATGGTCTGTGGGGTGATGCCATGCTCGGTGTTGTATGCTATCTGGAGCTTGCGACGCCGGTTGGTCTCATCAATCGAGCGCTTCATGGAGTCAGTCACGCGCTCCGCATAGAGAATCACCCGGCCATCGACGTTACGAGCGGCCCGACCGATGATCTGGATGAGCGATGTTTCGGAACGGAGAAACCCCTCCTTGTCGGCATCGAGAACGCCGATAAACGACACCTCGGGAAGGTCAAGTCCTTCCCGGAGGAGGTTCACTCCGACAATACAGTCAAAATCACCCCGACGGAACTGGGTCAATATCTTGATCCGGTCGATAGTCTTCACGTCACTGTGGAGATACTCGGCCTTAATCTTTTTTCCTGGTCCTGAGCGCTTCGAAGGGTCCTTGAGATAGACTGAGAGGTCCTCGGCCATTTTCTTGGTGAGCGTCGTGGCGATCACACGACCTCCGCGAGCAATCTCTTTTTCGGTCTCACCAATAAAGTGAGCGATCTGTCCCTTGTAATCGCCATTTTCATAGATCGGCATGATAGTCACCTCCGGATCAAGGAGTCCGGTCGGACGGATCACCTGTTCGGCGATGTGTTCGCTCACCTCGCGTTCATAGTCGGCTGGTGTCGCTGAGGTAAAAATGACCTGACCGATGCGCTCCAAAAATTCTTCGTAGCGAAGTGGGCGGTTGTCGAGCGCCGATGGGAGACGGAATCCATACTCGACGAGCGTCTTTTTGCGCGACTGATCTCCGGCGTACATCCCCCGGAGCTGCGGGAGAGTCACGTGTGATTCGTCGATAATAGTGAGAAACTCCGGCTTCCCATCAACCGAGTGCGGGAAGTA
This sequence comes from uncultured Bdellovibrionales bacterium, assembly GCA_964398755.1. Classification (GTDB taxonomy): domain Bacteria; phylum Patescibacteriota; class Minisyncoccia; order Moranbacterales; family UBA1568; genus UBA1568. The sequence goes on along the minus strand of CAYNNJ010000002.1, from coordinate 15,022 downwards.
CGAGAGGAGTGTCTCAGGTGGTTCGCCCGGGAGCTTGCCCGAGAGGTGACGAGAATAGTTTTCGATACCGTTACAGTATCCAATCTCTTCCATCATGGCGAGATCATAGGTCGTGCGTCGTTTGAGACGCTCGACTTCGAGGAGCTTGCCCTCCTTTTCGAGTTCCTTGAGTCGCAGAGCGAGCTCTGCCCGGATTGAACGAATCGCTTCTTCCTTCTGGTCTTTGTCCGTAATAAAGTGCTTGGCCGGGAACAAAAACACATGCTCCAGGGTCCCGGCAATTTTTTGTGATACAGGATCAATCTGAGTGATGCTCCCGATAACTCCCCCGACGATTTCGATGAGGTAAATAAACTTTTCCGAGACCGGCATGATTTCAATTCGGTTCCCGATACTCCGAAACTGGCCCGGGGCCATATCGGCGTTGGTCCGTTCAAAAAATATCGCCACGAGTCGGTGGAGGAGCTCGGTCCGAGATATCGCCATCCCGACTTCGAGATGGAGGTGCTCCTTCTCATACTCTTCCGGACTCCCCAAACCGTAGATACAGGACACCGACGCTACGATGATGACGTCCTTCCGCGTGAGGAGGGCCTGGGTCGAGGCGTGACGCAAGCGATCAATCTCAGCATTAATCTGTGCATCCTTTTCGATATAGGTATCAGAGGCCGGCATGTAGGCTTCTGGCTGATAGTAATCGTAGTAAGAAACAAAATAGTGGACCGCATGGTCAGGAAAAAACTGCTGGTACTCCTGGGCGAGCTGGGCTGCGAGGGTCTTGTTGTGAGCGATAACCAAAGCCGGCATGTTCGCCTCTTTGATGACGTTCGCCATGGTAAACGTTTTCCCAGAACCGGTCACCCCGAGGAGCGTCTGGAACCGTTTGCCAGCCTCGAGGCCACCCGCGAGCTCGGAAATAGCCTTGGGCTGGTCGCCGGCTGGGGGCCAGTTGGATGTGAGAGTAAAGTGAGACATACTATTTTTTCTTGAACCAAGTGAGGAGTCGTTCCGAAAAATGATGATACGCAATTTTACCACGCCCTCGCTCAGTATAGAGCACAAAGAGAAAGGCGAGCACGAGACCAATGACCACAATATCAACCACAATCTTCATCTCATCGATATGACGCCACAGGGTATGGAGTTTGGCGATACCGGCATATCCGATATAGAGGTAGAGGAGATCCTTGAAAAAGTTCCCCGCATACGTGGCGATAAAGAACACGCGGAAATCCATCTTGATAATACCAGCAACAATAGAGACTGGGGTCGTCGGAAACGGCGGAAGGAGCCGAAGCACAAAGAGGGCACCTCCATCTTTCCAGTGATGACCCACGAATCGCTTGCCGATACTCTCGATATCCCGATGAGTGATTCCAAACCACCGTTCGGCCCGAGGCATGAGGACGTCTTCTAGTTTATCGCCGAGGAGATAGTAGAGCGACGCCCCAATGGTTTTCCCCAGGTTCCCAATAGCGGCAAGGAGGAGAAGATACCACAGTGGATCCCCCTGAAGGAGCGCGAGCGACCCCGCGACTCCCATGATGAGCGCCGAGGGAATCGGACTGATTACCTCTTCAAGGAAGGAACCGCAAAATACAAAGAGCTCGAGCGGCATATGAAAAGCCGCCATCCGCACAAATTGTTCCAGCGATTCGAGCACCTGGTGCATAAAGAGGGGAGAAAAGACGCTCCCCCATTATACACCTATTGGGCCCGACTTACCCGATAAAGGTAAGAGCGTTCCCCTTCTTGTCACCACGACCGGTACGACCGATGCGGTGGATATAGTCTTCGTAGTTCTCAGGGAGTTCGTAATTGATGACATGAGTGACATCCGGGATATCGAGTCCACGGGCAGCCACATCAGTCGCCACGAGAATCGTAATTTCGTTCTGGGTAAAGCGCCGGAGGGCTCGCTGACGCTGAGACTGAGACTTGTCACCATGAATCGAGTCAGCCTTGAATCCACGATCTTCGAGACGGTGAGCCAGTTTATCTACCCCATGCTTGGTGCGACCGAAAATGAGCACTTTCTGAAACTCGGGCTTCAAGAGCAGATTGTGGAGTGTCTCGATCTTTTCTTCTTTCGGGGTTACGTGGATGACGTCCTGATCGACGTTTTCGGATGTGGCCCGCGACTTGATGGCGATAGTCACCGGATCATTTAAGAACCGCTTGGCAAGCTCGGCAATTTCTCGAGGCATAGTCGCTGAGAAAAAGAGCGACTGACGCGGGGTCTTCATGAGCGCCACCAAATACTTGATGTCATTGATAAATCCCATGTCGAGCATCCGATCCACTTCATCTAAGACAATATTGCCAAAACCTGAGAGGTCAAGCTTGCGTCGTTCAATAAGATCCTTGAGTCGTCCCGGGGTACCAATCACAAAGCTTGGGTTTCGGGCGAGACTGCGGAGCTGAGAATCAATATGAGCCCCACCGATACACAGGGCCGAGCAGAGTCCGGAGCCTCGTGAAAAATCACGGAGTTCATCCTCGATCTGGAGCGCGAGCTCACGGGTTGGGACAATAATAAGGACCTTTTCCGTCTTGTGCTTGAACGTCTTGTGAATAAGCGGAAGCAAAAAAGCAGCCGTCTTACCGGTACCAGTATTGGCGATACCAATCACATCACGACCCTCGAGGATGTGAGGGATAGCGCCGTCTTGGATCGGAGTCGGGTGGACGTAGCCCTTTTCGGCGACGTTCGCCTTGAGCTTCGAGTGCATCTCGAAATCAGCAAAACGATGCTTGGGATTATACACTTCGGTCTCTGTGACCTGGATGGCCTTCTTCACAAACTGGGTGAAGTCAAGCTCGCGCTCTGCAGGACGGCGTTTGCGACTACGGGTGGTCGGACGACCAAAACGATTGACCGCTGGGCGGCCGGAAGAGGTGCGCCCTCCTCGTGGGTTTCGACTGAACATTCTTTTGAATGTTATGGGTTAAATCTTAGCTCTTCCCCTCGAAGAGATAAGACTCCCAAAGGAATGTAGAGTCGTAAAAGAGACCCTAGAGTAAGAACTTCATTAAAGCAGGAAAAAGCCAGCCTGTCAAGGACAGCGTTTATTCTAAGTGCCTGATGGCCTCGTAAAGGCTTGGAGCTCACGTTTCCGCACCTGATAATCAGGGATGGTCCGGGCGACCAGAGTCCAGAACCGAGGCGAATGATTGAGCTCAAGGAGGTGGCAAATCTCATGAACAATCACATAATCAAAGAGAGCCGGTGGGAGAAAGATGAGCCGGTAGTTAAAATTGAGATTCCCCTGTGCCGAACAACTCCCAAAACGCGTACGCTGATTGCGGATAGCAATCCGTTTGGCACGTACCCCATAGAGAGGCTCGTAATAGGCGACCCGTTCGGTGATGCGTCGACGAGCTTCTTCTTTGTGGGCGCGATACTCCGCCTCGTCCCCCTCCATGAGGAGGTGGCGCGGATGAGCGAGGGCCCGTCGGTACGCCCCAAGAATCCAGTCTTTCTGAGATACCAGAAACTCTTCGGCTGCCCGCAGTGACAATCGCTTCGGCATGGTGAGCGTCACTCGCCCCCCACTCGCCACCGACAACCGGAGCGCCCGCAAGCGTGCCCTACGCCTCACGAGACACGTGATATCACCCAGCGTGAGCGAACGAGGGAAAGTCATGACCCCATATACTCAGTGAGGACAGCCTCAACGGTATCAATCTGAGTAGAAGACAGACTGTGAGCATCACGATTCTTCTTGAGAATCTTGATTACCTCTTCGAGCTCCCGGGCATCCAGTCCCCGCTGTGATCCAGATTCTTTGAGCCCGAGTTCAACCACCTGAGCGACGTGATCCACATCACGTTCCGAAAGACCCTTGCGCCGAAGCGCCATACGAACTTTCTCACGAAACTCTGTCGGAGAAACGTTCTTCGGTGATCCAAAAAAAGAAAACAGTCCCATATTTTTACTGTAACCTCTTATCCAAAATAGCGCGCAATTTTTCTGCATGTTCGGCCCCAAAAACACGGTGCACATCCTTCACAAGCATCTTAGCTTCGTCACTATCAAGCACGTGACGCATATTACTCGCGCTGTTATCTCTAGCCTGTTCCTCAAGCATTACAGAAATAGCCTTGCCCTGTTGGCCATGAATTGCATGATGAAGTTCGCGTTCAGCTGCTTTCAATTCGTGCAAATTCATCTCACCATGCGCCGATCCATGTTGACTCAAATGATGAGAGGAACCAACAGATGAATGTCCACTAGAACCTGATGATGGCTTACTGGTAAACATCCCGAAAAGTCCCATATGATATCATGTTAGTTTTTACCCCTCTAGTATACCCCATTTTGGCAGAAAAAAAAAGCGAGGGGCATGACCGAATTCAGGTCATACCCCCGTGGCGACTACGTCCCCCAGGTCAAAAATTAAACCCCGCAGGACCGGGTTTGGGCCGGGCACAGAGG
>CAYNNJ010000002.1:0-10574 GCA_964398755.1 uncultured Bdellovibrionales bacterium | reverse complement strand
GCCGAGATCCAGCTGTCAGCCGAGCTGGCCGTTGTTGGCCAGGGCCTCTGCGATGACGGCGCGCCGAATCTTGGCCGCGCCTGGACGCTTGGGGTTGGCATGTCCCTGCGCCGTCGACACGACGTCGACCTCGGGAGCCTCGGACTGCTTGGTTCCGCCGATCACCATCGGGCCTCCACGAATGGTGCCCTCGAGCGTCGTCGGACGGATGTGCTTCCCGACTCCCATCACCGATTTCCGGCGCAAAACGGGAGGGTTGGTTCGGGTAACGAAGTCTGACATGGGTTCTCCTGGACTGCTCACAGCTCATTCCGTCCCTCTGACAGATGAACCGAGCCTTTCTCGAAGAAGGGGTTCACCCTGTGTAATTTCGCCACAGGCGAATGTCGGCTTCGCCGAATTACACAGGGTAAACAAAAAAGTCTTCCGGGAGAAAGGCTTGGTTCATTGGTTTTTGACGCTCAAGGTACAATGTATATTATACACCTTTTTGCTATTTTTGTAAAGCGTCCCCATCCGGTCGCCACACGATGAGCATTACTTTGTCTATACTCGTCGCTGGGGCATGCTTCCCTGTCTCATAATCAAGAATAGCATCCATAAGCACGGTTACAGGGTAGTGATACCCTTCTCCTTTCCGTGTACCAGGGTCATTCACGATAAACTCGTCGGTCACCGTATCGTATCCGACGATTACGAGCATGTGGCGAGGTGGTCCGGGCGCGCGAAAGTTTGGGTTCTTCAATTTGCGCCCGTCCGTCGGCACTATCACGATCCGCTCATCGACAAGTGCCTCCCGAATATCTGTCGCCGTGATTCCCCGCTTTACCTCTGTCGTCTCAACACTGAGGAAATCACGGAGGATAGCCTCGGTATCAACAATCGAGGTATCAACAGAATGGCCAAAACGTTTCACCTGGTACTGCGCAAGGGCGCTAATACGTGCCTCAGCGATGCGAGGAGTAAGGGTCGTCCCACTCACCCAGGCATTCGCCATAAGTATCGATGCTTCTTCGCAGGCATCCTGAAACACTGGGTCACTCCAGTTGGCCGAGGGCGCCTGGACGGTAAACGGTACCCCAGCTATCAAATGGCGTGTCGGAAGCGCCGGTACCGGAACTGGTTCAGGCTCAACCGCTGGCAGAACGGGTGTCGGCTCCGCAGGAGGTGCTACTACATCGGCCACCGCTGGAGCCTCGTCACTTCCTTCATTGGAGACAGCCAAAAACCATCCTAGACCTGCTAAGACTACCGCACCTCCCAAGATAGTAACAACAAAAATCCGATATACTGACATAGTGACGCATGCCCTCTTTCTTACGAACAATTGTAAGATAGCACTCATCGTACTATACTGAAAGTAGTATCATCTTCTCGATTCAACACTATGAAAAAATTTCTCACCCGTTTTTTTCATATCGCCTTTGCCCTCACGGCCTTCATTGGACCATTTGTGGCCGTGATGACCATCGAGAAATCAAAGCGAGCCGAAAAAATTGTCGTCGAAGAACGCGCCGCCGCTCAGGCTGAACGGGAGGCTGCCGTCGCTCGCTACCAATACTATCTCGAAGTGGCTGACCGAAAAAACAATCTGAAAGAAGCCATGGCCGAAGCCAAGGTGCAGTACGAGGAGCTCCTCAAAACCCAGCCTGACCTGGTAAAAGCCAAGCAAACCACCGTCACTCAGACCGTTATCAAGCCCGTGACCACCCAGAAGGTCGTGGAGCAAACCGTCCCAAGCACAAGTAAGCCCAAGTCTTCCTCCAAGACCAAAACATCCTAACCCTATGAAACTCTTTCGCTTCCTCAGCCTCGGAACGCTCGCACTCTTTGCGTTCAGTATGTTGGCACCGATGCCATTTGTTTCTCCCACCACGAACACTTCCCCATGGTGGATGACGGTGCGGGCTGATGATCATGAGGACGAGGATGAAGAAGAGGAGGAAGAAGACGATGAGGATGAAGATGAGGACGAAGAGGAAGAAGAGACGAAATCATCCAAACCGAAAACCATCAAGGTCATCAAACAGGTCGTCGAATACAAGCCCGTCACTGAGACGGTCGTCGTTACCGAAGAGGCCTATGCCAAGGACACAGATGGTGACCTCCTCGTCGACGCCCTCGATCCTGATCCTCGTATCGCACAGAGTGAGTATTTTACTGACACCGATGATGATGGCGTCCCGAACGCTATCGACCACTACCCAGACGAGGATGATTTTGCCTACTACGAAATGGAAACGGACGATAATGGCAACGGCATCCTCGATTCGTATGAACCACTCTAATCTAGAGAGTCTCCGTCGAGAAGTACGAGGAGAAATCATGAACACCGACGTACTCTGTGAAGTCATCTTTCCTCCTTCTCTAGCGACCTTCGCCGAAACCAGCCTCGACAACGCCTTCACCATGTTCCTCGAGTTCGAGTCCCGCTATAGTCGTTTCCGTCGTGACAACGAACTCTGGACGTTCAACCACAGTACTGAAAGCGTCCTTTCCCCAGAATTATTTGATATTCTCGAGCGGATTCTCTCGTTTCATCATCTCACCGAGGGCATTTTTGACCCGAGTATTCTCCCCGCACTCGAAGAGGCCGGATACACGAGTACACCCTACCAACAACATACTCGTCGCACGAGTTCGCTCTCGACCCTGGTCCTCGACCGTACCACGCTCACGGCACGGAAACCACTCGACCTCATTCTTGACCTCGGTGGTATCGGCAAGGGCTATATCGTCGACCAAGTGGCAGCCTCTCTCCATACCCACTTCGAACATGTCCTCGTTGATGCCGGTGGTGATATCAGGGTCTATGGCGAGAATGCGATTGAACACTATCCCTACTTCGCGATTGAAGTCGAACACCCGCTCCCAGATCACCCCGCTCCCCTCCTTATGCTCCGCGACATGGCCGTCGCCACATCGGGCCGAAATCGGCGCCACTGGGTAAAAGATGGTATCCCGCGTCACCACCTCATTGACCCCACGACCGATACCAGTGCCGATTCCGATCTCCTCACCGTCACGGTCATTGCACCCACTACCACCGAAGCGGATGTTTGGGCCAAGACGCTCTATATCGCCGGCCTCAAACGTGGTCAAGCCCTCGCTCAAAAACACAATCTCCCTGCCATTTTCATACCATCAGATGACACCATCGTTATCAATTCACTCGCCCAACCCTATGTCTGGCATCCATAACGTCACTGCCGTTTTTCTCGCCCTTTCGCTCGGTCTCTCTGTCTTCACTCCGGTTTCTGCTGTTGTCAAAGACACCGACACCGATGGTCTCACTGATCAATCCGAAGTCGAGGTCTATCTCACTGACCCTGCGAATCCAGATACAGATGGTGACGGCACCGCCGACGGTACTGAAATCCTCGGCGGAACCAATCCGCTCGCTCCCGAATACACCTCACACACGAGTGAGCGCCTCCTCGACGTCGAACCATCACTGGCCTGGTATCTCGGTCGAGCGAGTGGCATCGTCGCCTTTATCCTCCTGACTATCGTGGTTGTAAACGGCCTCCTCATGACGACCCGTCTCGTCTTTACTCTCCTCCCTCCCGCTCTCAACTACGACATGCACCGATTCTTCTCACACTTGGCCTGGATTGCTGTCCTTGGTCATATCATCGCCTTTTTCTTTGATAGCTACTTCCGACTCTCACCGGCCGAAGCCTTCATCCCCTTCTTCCTCGCACGTGATTATACTTCTTTCCTTGGCTACAATCTCCGTTTCGCGATTGGTATCGGGATTATCGCTTTTTACGGCATCATCATGCTCGTCATCACTTCAGAACTCAAGGGGCGAGGTATCTCACTCAAGAAATGGCGTGTCCTCCATTATATGAGCTTTCTTACCTATCTCCTCTTTCTCGCCCATGGTTATTTCGCCGGGAGCGATTCACGTGAATGGTGGATGCTCTGGCTCTACGGACTCTCGGCGACCCTCGTCATCTCACTCACCGCCCTCCGCATCTGGGCTCTCGTTGCCAACAAAAAAAAGCGGTCTGCCGACCACTCCTTCTGCGACATCGATTCCACCCTCGGAAACTCTTTGACCTACGGTTGCGTACGGAAGAAATCCCAGATAACGTCATTGGCGATAATCGCCTTGGATGGAGCTTCCTTTTCACGAAGAATGGCTTGACGTGAGCCCGGCCAAGAGTGGGCGCCACTTTCCGTGACACAGAGCTTGACCTGAGTAGTATTCGCCGTACCGGTATAGAGGTCGCAGTATGCGCCTGGCACTTCGAGGACACGCTTGGGCGTCGTATTCAACTGATCGCGCTTCACCCAGCGAGCGATAGTCTCCGGTACCGACACGAAATCGGTAACTGTATCAAGGTCCCGAAACGCATTCTCTCCCGCACCCCCATTAAAGAGCACATGATCATCATTTTTGGCATGGATATGGAGGACAGATATTGGGCGTGCTGGTGTGCACGAGAGTGTCCCGTCTGTTCCCGTGACTGACGCGACCGCCCGAAAGGTATCGGCCATCTCACAAGCCAGACGATGCGCCATCATCCCGCCGTTTGACATACCGGTCGCAAACACTCGCTTCGTATCGATCGCAAATTTACTCTCAATATCCTCGAGCACCGCCCGGGTATACCCAACATCGTCTATCTTACTATCTCGGGCATATCCACAACAGCTACCTGCGTTCCACGTGGCAAATTTATCATTCGGGAGTCGACTGTCCCCATTGGTAAAGGCAATAATAAATCCCTCTTTGTTTGCTTTTTCTTTCAAGCCGTACGCACGAGAAGAATGATTCATGTTGCCTCCGCCTCCATGAAAAAAGAGGACGAGTGGTAGAGCCTGTACCTTGTCATATGACGGTGGGACATGGATGAGATAACGACGCTCCACACTCCCCAACAGAACCGTGTACTCATAGTCCCCGGGACCAATAGTGAACTCCGTCGTGACAGGCGTCGCGGTTATCTCACCTCGAACAGGAGTTTCCATAGGTGTCGCTCCTACCGGAGTCACACTCTTCTCTCGACGCTGACGCACCGCAACCAGTCCCAGGAGAAACAGCCCGATAGCCAGGACAACAAAGAATCGTTTAGCACGCATACAAAGATCAAAATAATATATTCTCTCTTCATTCTACTCCCGTCTCCACATTTTTGCACCTCACAAAAAACACCCTTGCGGGTGTTTTCTTTGGCGGGGACGGTACGCAGTTGGGAACGATTATCGACCTATTATTCTCATGCAATGGTTGGAAAATATGGGACGGTTCAACTTGGTAGTGAGACGAATTGAAAAGCTCATGGCGGTATGAAAAAGAAAAAAGGCTACCAGCATTGCTTGGTAGCCTGATTGAGCACCCTACTTGGTTGCTCTAGATGAATGAGACCTTCATGTCGGACTTGAACGCAGTACGAACCTCGGGCCTCTCTCGCCACATCCGCACCACCGTTCTCACGAGGTTGCGAATCTGTGGTAGCGTTCCCTGCTGTCCAAGCACATACAAATGCTTTGAATCCGGACGGAGCTGGAAGGTCACGTAGCTCTTGGCGTCCTCGAGCATGACGCGGTCATACCCGCACATCTTGGCACACAGCACTTTGACTGGTCCGAACTGACCGGATGCACCGCGGCACTTGCCTCTATCGAGCACTTCTTTCATGCCGTTGAAGTACACCTCGTCCTGAAACGTGATGCACATCTCGTAGAGCATTCCGCCCATACTCACGATGTCATGGTCTTTATCAACTGCACCACGCATCATCGTATTGTTATCCAGATGAAGGTTCGAGTACACGCTCGACTCTTCCTGAAGCTTCTCGAAGCCCTGCTCCGGGGCACCGTAGATCGTGACGTGGACAGAGCGGTCGCAGAACTTGCCAAACCTCCCACCGGGCACATCGTCATTCTTCGTGTCCATGTGCCACGCCTCGACCGTGACCCAAACCAGGTGTTGCACCTTGTCCCAGATTGGATCCGTGTAGCCCGGGCTTCCATTCGGAAACGTGGTACGCCCAGACCAGAGCGCCGACCAGCCGTAGACTTCACCAGTCTTTCTTTGCTCCTCGTCGTTCCTTGGCCAGTCCACCCGGTTGATGATCTTTCCCTCACCATCGATGGCGAAGAGGTATTCACCACACCGCATCACTTGATCCTTGCGCTTGCCAGTGAGCTGAAAGAGGTACGACGAGTCGCCGAGTCCGACGTTGTGAGCGCGGCGGTACATCAGGTCTCCGTCAGCCTTCTCAACACGAATGGTGAGGTCGTCAACTTGTGATCCAGCCCGGAGGGAAGGTGCGACACCGAAAGGCTCCATTGGTGTAGCAAGGATTGCGACGACGAACGGATACTGTGCGATGAGATCGCGGTTCTTAGACACATTCGGGTTCATTTCCAAATCTCCTACGTTCCGTAGTTTGTAAAGAGCTAGCGTTCCGCTAACTTTTGTCCAGGATGGACATCATATATTACCACTTTCTTAGAAGAGAGTCAATGTAATGTTCGAAAATACCGTCGTACCATACAAAAAAGAGGCTTCAAAAAGCCTCTTTCTTTGGCGGACAAAGCGGGATGATTTCAGAGCCCTAGAAACCCGTACTTGTTATCCTAATACGGGATGCTGCTTTAAACAAGTATCTGAATTAATCAGTCTCAAGACTTTCTCTTAAAACTCCGTCTACATTCTGCTTAAGAGTATTTAAGATAGGATCATCTCCAAATATTTCATTGATTCTCACTAAGATTGTCAGAAGTTCTTCATTAGATGCTTCTTTTGCTGTAATCTTAGCTATTTTTGCTAAGTAAGATACAGCTTCTTTTCCTCGCTCTTTTGAATCTTTATCGAGGTCCCCTTTAAAAGTCTCGGTAATTTTTCCTAAAATAATTTTTACAATAAAGGAGAACCAATCCACCTTTTCCTCAGAAAGGAGTCCGCTCTTCCACAACCTTTCTGCAAATAAAGAAAATACATTAAAGAAAGTGCCCTGAACGGAGCCCTCATTATTTATCTGCATTAAAAGATGATAGCTCCTTGGCGTAATCTTTCCATTATCTTCCAAAACAATATGATACAAATCTTCATCGTCAAATGAAAGAAATGTGTAGAATCTTTCAGCCAAATCACCTATTAGACGAGAGTAAGAAATTTTATCGATCAAGCCCTTTTCTCTCCAGAGGTTTATCAGTGGCAAAATATTAATAGCAGAAATATCATCCGCCCTCACGAAGAGAAGGAGTCTCAAATCATTAGTTACAAATGTAAGCTTTTCTTTCTTACTAAAACTGATACTCGACAGTAGCCATTCATCAAATACATTCTTGTACCTCTCTTGTACTTCTGGGAAAATATCCATTCCTGGTCCATCTACTATGAATTGAATGAATTCACTTTTCCTTAGAAAATCCCATAAACGTCTCAACTCGGGTGTTTCTTTTTGTATTAGTTCTAATTGAATCTTTTCAAAAAGAGACTCGCTTACCCAGATTTTTTTACTTAGACCTTCTAAATATCCTAGTAAGCCCATCTTTGAAAGGTCTAGGAGGCTTAAATAATCAAAAACTAATCCCTTACTAGAAGACAGACCTTCTTTTAGGGAATTTTGGAAAGGTTGATCGACACCCGTAAACTGTATCTGAAACTCAAAATCTCCCTGTGTTACTAAATCAGAGTAAGACTTTCTTAAAATCCTTTCTAGAATATAAGTTGGCATTGGCTCCCCAAGAAACTTTTGCTTTAAATTTTCATACCAGTCTTTTTGTTTTAAAAGCATTTCTTTAAACTCCTCACTCAATTCACCATTATCCTCAAGAGCCTTGAACTGAGTTATCACCTTATCTTCAGGATACTGCTGTTGGTGTTCGGTCATTGCCGAAAGTAATCGGCCAGTTTCACTATCTTCTCCGTCTTGAGGTTTAGTATAGTGAAAAAGTACAGCATTACGGTGAGAAAGGGCAATCTTATGCAACTCAGTATCTTGGGTAGAAGTAAGCTTCACAGACTTCTCTGCGGTAACCATAGCCTCATTTTTTCTATCAAGGAGAACATAAACCGCGCTTAAATCAAAGAAAAAGTAAGCATCTTGTTTTTCCTCTGCAATCTTCTCAACCCGCTTCAAAAGTCTAAGAGCTTGCTCTGGTGCACCACTTGCTATAAAAGCCCTAGAGACACGTCTTTTTTCTTCATAGGGCAGGACATCAAAAAAATCATCATTTACAAGAATCCCATAAGCAGTCTCAAATTCTTTTTTCCCGATATGGTAACCAAAAAGAAGAACATTTAAACGATGTTTAATTTCTGCATCATCACCTATTCCTGTTTTTAATTTAAGATCTTCAATTAACTTAACGGCTTCTTCATTTTTTCCTAGCCAAAAAAGTACATGTACAAGCGAATAATCTATATCCTCAAGCATGATTTCATTTTCCTTCTCAGATTCTAAAATTTTCTTTTTTACTTTCCTTAATAACTTTTCGGCCCGAGTAATAGTATCGTGCTTTTTGAAAAGTGGAATAATATCTCTTTGTCGTGGTATTACATCTTCCTTTTGGGCCTTAAGCATTAAAGCTCTGGCTTTCTGAAACTGTAGCTTTGTATCATCAGGGATTACTTCTAGCCCTTCTTCAATAATATCTATACCTTCTTCTAGTTTTCCTGCTTCAAGATTTAAATGAGAAAGAAGGGTTGCTAGTTTGTAGTTTTCTTTCAGAAACGGTTCTATGAGAGTTTTGTTCTCATCTACAAATTTTACTGTTGCCATCGCACCATCCTTCTTGTATTTACTCCAAAGTAAAGCTTGGACGGTATTTTCATCCTTTTCTTGATCCCACAAAGTTTTTGCGATGCTATGGGACTTTGATAAGTCATCCACGCCACCTCTATTCGCATATGCTAAAACCAAGTTAACTCTCGCTTTAGAATACGATGGATCTTTCTCCAAAGCTAACTCAAAGTATTTGATTGCCTCGTCGTAATCCTCACCATTAGAGTTATAAGTGAATCCTAAGTTATTGTATACCTTTGCAGTTTCTTCAGGGTGATCGCCCATCACCTGTAATTCTCCTTTAATTTACAAAAGTTTCGTCCTTGCGTCACTAATGTGACCGTGATTTAGAAGCTCTGAAGTTTCTTTAATTCTTAAATCAATACTCTTCAACCTTTCTTCACTCCTACTTTCAGGGTCAGCAGTAGCCCCCTCAGGTAATAATGATTTTGCTAACTCTAGTTGATCTCGAGTATCCTCTTCGTTGTAGGTATCACCAAAATCATTGTTCGAATTATCGTTAACAATATTTATCAAACCAATTATGGGTCTTTTCTGAGTAAACTTCCTTTTATCAACCTGCTTGACCTTATTTTTATTTACCACCTTCTTAGAGGGAGAATTTAAACGAGTCCAAGAGAACACTAACTCCTTAATCTTGATAAAGTTTAATCCAAACATTTCTCCTAAGTCCATAAATTTTTAGCTAATTAAGGAGGTGGGCTATAAATAAAACACCCCTTTTATGGGGTGTGGGATAGTCTGGTCACTTCGGCCTTCGTAAAGCTCCTTCCAATAGCGATTAAGAATGGTTTTTATATCAACACCTCTATTTAAGCACAAAGTGAGCCTTCAGACAATAAGTAATTTCACTTTATCGCGCACTATCTTGCGCACTCTGTGCTTTATATTCAGAAATCACGGTATTCTGTGAATCTTAAAGAGACCCACTCTTTAAATCGCAGTATATTTCTTCAAATAAGCCTTTCTTCAGGACTTTTCTTTTTACGAAATAATTCGCCATCTTCCCCGTCTTTCCCCGTCTGCAACGATGTAACACTTCGGGCAGGGTTCTCAGCGTCCGCCTAAGGCGGACTGCTCTCCGCAACGGGACAACTCCCGTTTTCCGACCCCTGCCTACCGGCAGGCAGGCCTTTCCCCGTTCGAGTCACTCGCCCGCAAAAAAACACCCTCTCGGGTGTTTTCTTTAGCGGGGACTACGGGACGATTTTAGAACCTTCAATTGGGAGGAGATACGGGTAGAAACGGAACTATTCTTCAAAACCTTTGTGCCCCTGGCTGGACTCGAACCAGCAAAATCTCGATAGAAGCAAGACAGTTTATCCCTTAGCTTACAGGGGCAAAAAATGACTGATCTGACTTCTTCTTATCTTCATAGGGGTATTTTTCGGTATGAGGCCACTCTAGCCTATTCTTGGCTCTTGCTCAAGACACTTGCGCCATTTCTTCCCTAGAGTTATAATTAACTTGACAAATGTTATAAGGTGCCCTAACATAAAAAATAACCAGTAAGTGTGAGATATATGAACAATTTACCCAGTGCCGTTAGAAGTATTAGAGAAAGCCTTGGCATCTCGCCGTCTGAGCTTGCGACCAAGTCTGGATTGTCTCAAGCCTACATTTCCAAGCTTGAGGATGGACAGTATCAATCGCCTTCACTCAAAACCTGTCGCGCCCTCGCTGTCGGGTTAGGAATGACGCTGAGAGATTTCTTGGAAAAAATCGGTGTGCTCGATAATTCACATAACTCGACCGGCTCGCAGTTGATCGGTAGCGCCCTTAGGAGCAACGGATACAGCGAAGACC
>CAYNNJ010000001.1:16988-34463 GCA_964398755.1 uncultured Bdellovibrionales bacterium | reverse complement strand
TGTACATAAGTCAAGCGTTGTTGACACTTTCTGTAAATGATTCCAGTCTCTCAAGCGGTGTCCGATCTTCTAAGGATTGATGCTTTCGCATCTGGTTGTACCAGTCTACATAGGCATAGAGGTAACGTCTTCGATGGTCTCTGGAGATGAATCCCGAAGAAGTTTTTGTATGCCACTCTTCCATGAGTGTCCGGATGACTCGTTCTGCCTTCCCATTAGTCCAAGGATGTTTCACCTGTGTGTAGTGCTGAGAGATGCCATGCTCAAGGCAAACAAGAGAAATCGGATGGTCTTTCCGTCCCTTGTACTCACTGCCATTGTCCGAGTAGATACCCGTAGTGGAAAATGGGAAGTATCGACGCGCCTCTTCCAGAAAGATAGCGGCCGAGTAACTCGTTTTGTCTGGAAAGATATCTGCAAAAAGCATTCGGGAGTAGTCATCAATAGCTACAAACAGATACTCCCTGGGCTGTAGGACAGCCTCACCACGCATGAGGGGTAAGCGTTTGGTATCGAGGTGGACGAGTTCTCCTGGAACGTGTCGTTCGTATCGATTCAGACGATGGAGTTTTCGTTTTAGTTTCTCCCTGGCCTGTTTTTCTGACAGGGAGAGCTTCTTCAGTCCGAAACAGACGGCACGGTAGCGACGGTTCATACTACTCCGGTTCTCAAAGATACCCAATTTGGCATCCCGAAGAGTCTCGTAGACGGTTTCTCTTGAGACTTGGTACTCTCTGGCTAGGGTAGTCACCGGGCTACCCATCTTCCAGAGGGAGAAGAGGTCTCTTCTCTGATACGGTAGAAGTTTGGTATTTTTGTGCATACAGGAAACGTGGTTAAAGGATTACGGCTCGCACCAAAATCCTACCGCGTTTTCTGTTTTTTAAAGAGCTTCGCTAACACCTGAAAGTGTCAACAACCCGATGGTAACGTACACCCCCGCACCTTTTTGGCTTTAATTATGGATTTGTTTTGGTATTAACCCTCAACACTCACGCTCCTATACAGTTACATGTGCCGAGGTTAGTTTGAAGTTATCTGAAACCAAAAAGGTGCGGGGTCAAGCGCCTCTACATACGTGTTCGTTGTGAGCACCGTGGCAAAATGCTACTATATATGCAACAGACTTACACTCTCTTCACTTCTATGATTCACAGCGAACCCACCTCTCCCCTCGTACCTGAAAAGGGGGCTGAGGACCAGAACCTCGACAACACGCTCCGGCCCCAGCATTTTGATGAATATATCGGCCAGGACAAGATCAAAAAGCACCTCGATATTTTCATCCAGGCCGCCAAGAAGCGCACCGAAAACATCGATCACGTCCTCCTCTACGGCCCAGCGGGACTCGGTAAGACGACACTCGCCCACATCATTGCCCACGAGATGGGGGTCGGTATCAAAGCCACCTCTGGTCCAGCCATCGAAAAGGTCGGCGACTTAGGCTCGATTCTCACCAACCTTGAACCCGGTGACGTCCTCTTCATCGATGAAATTCATCGCTTGAATAAAATGATTGAAGAAGTCCTCTACCCGGCCATGGAGGACTACAAGCTCGACATCATCATCGGCAAAGGTCCGGCCGCTCGTACCATCCAGCTCGAGCTCCCTCGCTTTACCTTGATTGGCGCCACGACTCGGCTCGGCTCACTCTCGAATCCCCTCCGCAATCGTTTTGGTTCGACCCATCGCCTCGAATTCTACACGCCCGCTGACATCGAGAAGATCGTAAAGCGTTCATCGGGTATCCTCGGGATGGGTCTCGACGAGAGTGGGGCGAGTGAAATCGCACGGAGCAGTCGTCAGACCCCCCGCGTCGCCAACCGGATACTCAAACGCGTGCGAGACTATGCCGAAGTGAAGAATCAGGAAATCATCTCCGGCTCCCTCGCTCGTGAAGCCCTCGACCTCTACGAAATCGACCATCTCGGTCTCGAGCCAACCGATCGTCACATCCTCCATACGCTCATCACCAAATTCAAAGGTGGTCCGGCCGGTATTCAGGCGCTCGCCGCCGTCACCGGTGAAGAAATTCAGACCATCGAAGATGTCTACGAACCGTACCTCATCCAACTCGGCTTTCTCGCGCGCACGCCTCGCGGTCGCGTGGTGACCGAAGCGGGCTTTGCTCACCTCGGCATGAAAATGCCTCGTGATCATCAAGACAAATTATTGTAGAGACCAAGGCTCGATGATACAATACTGAGGAAACAAACATCAAGATTCTATGCGGCTCATTTTTGGTATCCTCTACACCTTTCTCTTCTTTAGTTACGTGGCGACCGCTCTCTTTGTCGTCTTTCATCTCCTTCGCTATTCGCTCAACCGCAAGATGGCCATCTTGAGCACGACTCTCTTTGTAATAGTCCTCTTTCTCCTCCTCATTGCGAACGCCCTTCTCTTTTTTACTCTGCCCTTTGAAAACATGTTACCTATTCTTTCCTTCTCTTCTCTCTATGCCAGATAATTACTCCTTTGGCCGCTTTCACTTCCAAGGCCAGCATGAGAACGAACAGATTCTCATGGTCATCCACCGTCACTGGTTCAACATCGTCGTACACCTCATCGCAGTCTTTTTTCTTTCGCTGTTTCTCCTGGGGAGTCTGTCATTTTTCCCTTTTCTCTTTCCCGAGGCGGTCACCAATGGCTCGGCGCCTTTCTTTACCTTTGCCCAAAATACGCTCCTCATTTTTCTCTGGCTCTATGGCTTTCTCGTCTGGATCGACTACTACTTTGACGTCTGGATTGTCACCAATGAGCGCATCGTGAACATCGAGCAGAAGGGACTCTTCAACCGTCATATTAGTGAACTCCGCTTTTCCCGAGTCCAAGACGTCACCGCCTCCGTCGACGGCCTCATACCAACCATGCTCAACTTTGGTGATGTCTACGTCCAGACAGCAGCCGAGCAAGAACGCTTTATCTTTCGCCAAGTCGGCGACCCATTCAAAATCAAAGACCGAGTCATGACCCTTTCTCGTGATGCAAGCAAAGACGAGATGCGCGATATCGCTGTCGCCCTCGGGAAATAGTCCCAAAAAGAAAGCCTTTTCTTTTCTGCCAATTTCGGCTAGAATACCTCTTGTTCAAGAGGTATTTTTCTATTTTCTAACGTAGAGACGTGCGATTTTGAGCGTAGTTTTAGGCGCAATCGAAGCACAGAGCAAACGGTACGGCGTTGGCACCGCGGTGAGTACTGGAGATTGCAACGACAAAATACGCCAAAATCACAGGTCTGCCAATACTATGTCTGGACATTCTCACTGGGCAACAACCCACCGCGCCAAAGGCGTAAACGACGCCAAACGAGCCGCCGTTTTTACCAAGTATGGTCGCAATATCATCGTGGCTGCTGCCGCTGGTGGCGGGAACCCTGATACCAACTACGCCCTCAAGATGGCGATTGATGCCGCCAAGACCGTCAACATGCCCAAAGACAACATTGACCGGGCCATCAAACGCGGAACGGGTGAACTGAAAGATGAAAACAAGATTGAGGAGCTCACGTATGAGGCCTATGGTCCCGGTCAGGTCGCCCTCATCATCGAAACGGCGACCGACAATAAGAACCGTACGGTGAGCGAAGTGAAATCAATTCTCACCAAAGGCGCAGGCAAATTCGTTCCAACCGGTGCTGTGTCATTCATGTTCCGGCGCGTTGGACTCATCGCCTTTTCGCTCGAAAAATATTCGGCCGAGACACTCGAGAACGAAACCCTCGAATCCGGCGCCGATGATTTCTTCGTCACACCCGAAGTCTTGGTGGTGGTGACTGCGATTGATAAGCTCCAGTCCGTGGAAGAATATTTCCGGAGTAAGAATATGATTTGTGAAAGTGCCGAGCTCGGCTACGTCCCCTTGCAAACTGCTACCCCGGCCGAAAGTGACCTTCCCGCCCTCGAAAAACTTCTCGAAACTCTCGATGATCATCCCGATGTCCAAAAAGTCTGGGACAACAGACAATAAACAGCTAGCAGAAAACAATGGGCAAATGAAAAAGAAGAAGCGTCGTAGGATTTCCCACGACGCTTTTTTGTACTGCTTTACACTACCTGACCTTGCTCAGGTTGCGCTCTGCAACGGCGTAGATCTCGGGTGAGATTTCGTAACCGATGAAACTGCCCCCTCTACGAACTACCTCCGCGCCAAGCCGAGCGATGCCCATAAAAGGATCAAGGACAACACCGCGCTCGGGGAAGTAACGGTCGAGAACGAAATCAATCTCAGCTTCACTGAAGGGGCACGGGTGTCCGTCCTCCGGAACAGAGTTGAAGTAGATAATTTTCCCCTTCTTCCGCCGGACCGGTCCATTCCGAAACACCAGCCACTGATGCGTATTGGAATGAACGCAGTGTGAACACGGGGCTAAGTAGCGTTTGGGATCAAACATCTCCTCGGGAAGTTCTCGCTCTCCCTCGCTCTTTACTAGGTGGTAATGGCGGGTCTCAAGGCGCAGCCCATCAAACTTGATAAGTCGGTTGGCGAGAAGCCCCGCATATTGAACGCACACACTTCTATATGGATGATTCTGCGTGATGATGGTATCGGCCGCCTGAAGGATCAACCGGCCATTGGGCTTGAGTGCGCGAACACAGCCCATAAACACTTTGGCCAACATGATCCAGTAATCCACCGACTCGATGTCATCAGTGTAGGAGCTATAAGTTGTACCAATGTTGTACGGCGGACTCATCACCACGAGATCCACCGATGCATCCGGCACCTGGTCCATCGTTGCTGAGCTCTGTTTGTAGATTGAGTACATCATGCCCTCCTTGTAGCTCAGAATTCACCCGAGACGGCGAGTGTCAAACGAGACATCTTGTCCTTTCTTAGGCACTGAAGATACATGGTCGTCCCATTACCTAGCCGGTAGTCGATACGCGGGCCTATGCCGGCGGAGCTATGACGAACCAAGCCGAGGCTGTACGAGCTAACGTCCACCCAAAGGCGTTCTTTATGAAAGTTGCCTGTGACGCCACCAAACTCGTTGACCATCATCGCCGACAGTGGACCCAGTTGGGTACTTGTGATAAGCATGCTCCGAGCTTTCGGATTGACGCCCTTAAGTCCTTCCAGTCCAAGATAGTGTGTGACAGAAACCAGACCGAGTTTCATCGGATAGCCTGCAAAGCCTTCGTAGTAGCCGGTTGAATCCACTACCAACATCGGCGCAAACGGCCCCACTGAAGTGCCCACCACTACGGTAGTCACCTGCATTCCATGCTTGTTCCAGTCGTGGCCGAGCTCATAGAACCCAGCTGCCTGAACAGTGCCAAAGACTATCCACGGCAAGAAACAAATCGACTTCCACATGATTCACTCCTTAATGACACCGACAGCTTGACCAAGTTGTTCAACAGTTGTTTCTCTGGTGGCTATAGCAAACCACATTTTCACCATTATTTGTCCTGCGAGCCCCTCATTGTTGAGACAATTGGCGATCCAGTCGGCGGTTTGTTGATCGAGGCCTTGTGACACAAGGACCTGTGGGTCAACTGGTTGTTGCGCTACCTCTGTCATACCTCTCTCCAATCCGGATTCCGCCGGTGACGGTTGAGCAGGAGGCTCAGTTGTTAATGAACAGCACAGTATACAGCATTGTCTAGATTCTGTCAACTGTTTTTGAGCTTTATTTTAGGTATAAATGCATATATTTTTTATATATGTTGACTATATATCAACAACATGCTAGAATGAGCCAAGAATCACATCTATGGAGGAACTGTTCCGAAAACTGGGACTCAACGATAACGAACGCGAAGTCTATCTCGCGGTACTCCAGGCTGGGAAAATTGCCCCGAATCAAGTGGCAGCCATCACCGGTATCAATCGCACCACGGTCTATTCGGTGGCCAAGAAATTGATCCGGATGAACCTCATTACCCAGGATCTGGGGCAAAAAGTAAGCTATCTCGTCGCTACTCCCCCAGAAAAGCTGGTCTCTGTCTTTGAACGAGAAGAGAAGGCCATTAGCGAGAAAAAAAGGGTGGCCAAAGAACTCGCCAAAGAACTTGGGAGTCTAGTGAGCGAAAAACACTACTCCGTCCCCCGCATCAGATTTGTCGAGGAATCAGATATTGAAGCCTATTTATACGAGGCCTACCCGAGATGGTCTGGCAGCG
Organism: uncultured Bdellovibrionales bacterium; assembly: GCA_964398755.1. GTDB lineage: Bacteria > Patescibacteriota > Minisyncoccia > Moranbacterales > UBA1568 > UBA1568. The sequence continues at coordinate 28,338 of CAYNNJ010000001.1, read as the reverse complement.
TCGAGGCCTTTGATAATACCTGGCGAGGTTTCCAGGACGACACCTTTACCAGCCGGTATGAAAAGTGGATAGACTGGACCTGGAAGTACTCAAATGAAAATATCCGAGCCGAAATATTCTTTAATCAAGCCGAAATTGAGCAGAAACTCTTCGAAAAGCACGCGTCGAGAAAAATGAAGTTACTCCCAAAAACGGTCACCTTTGACTCAAACTTTTGGGTGGCTGGCGAATACCTGGTCATGGTTCAGACTCGCGTGAGACCCCACTATCTCGTCGAAATTCACGACGCAGTCCTCGCCAGAAACCAGCGCGAGCTCTTCAAGGCCCTCTGGCAACTCGCTCCCGAAACAACAATCTCCACTCATCAAACAACCGTATGAGAATCCTTGGCATTGATCCCGGCACCGCGACGGTTGGCTGGGGCGTAGTAGAATTACAGGGTGGAAAGACGACTTCGGTGGCCTATGGACACCTGAGTACCGACAAAAACTTGGCACCTGAGAAGCGCCTCGCAGAAATCGCCCTTGACCTCGGAGAACTCATCAAACTGTATGAGCCGGAGGAGGCTGCCGTAGAGGAATTGTTCTTTTTCAAGAACCAAAAAACCATCATTTCCGTCGCTCAGGCACGAGGGGTAATTCTCTTGACTTTAGAGAATTTTTGTGTTAGTATTTCCGGTTACACGCCCCTCGAAGTGAAGCAGGCGTTAACCAACTACGGACGGGCCGAAAAGGCCCAGGTTCAGCTCATGGTGCAGGCCATCCTCAAACTCCCAACCCTCCCCACTCCCGATGATACCGCCGATGCCCTCGCCATCGCCCTCTGCCATGCCAGCCGCCGAAAAGTAGAATCTATTCGAAACTCTAAAAGCTAAAAAGCTCGCTATGCAATACCATCCTTTTATAAACTTCATCGTCGAGCAGGGAGTGCCGCTTCAGACGGTCGCTCTCTTGTTGATGCTTCCGGTCGTCGTCACCCTGGTGGCTTTCTTTCGGCAGGTCGTCGGCATCAAAGCCTTTGGTATCTATACCCCATCGATCATCACCTTTGCCCTCCTTGCTTTTGATCCAAATGGTCTCAAGTATGGCATCGCCATCTTTATCTCCGTCATCGCCGTCGGCACCCTCTCACGGCTCCTCATGAAAAAGTTCCGCCTTCTCTACCTGCCACGGGTGGCAATGACCGTCTCTATTGTATCCCTCTCTATCCTGTGAGTACTCGTCTTGGGTGGGATGTTTCAACGGACCGGACTCGCAGCGGTTTCGATCTTTCCGCTCCTCATCATGATTACGCTCGCCGAAAAATTTGTGGCGACGCAGATTGAAAAAGGGAGCCGCATCGCCCTCATCCTCGCGGTAGAAACCCTGGTCATTTCAGTCACCGGATATTTCCTCGTCAGTTGGCACAGTCTCATCACGCTCATCCTCCACTCCCCATGGGTGGTGCTCTTTACCTTTGTCATCAACTTCTCGCTCGGAAAATGGACCGGGCTGCGCATCACGGAGCTCCTCCGCTTCCGAAAAATTATCAAGCACCTCCAGTAATTGACCTGTTGCTTTTGACTTTTTGTTTGTATGTTCGACTTCCTGAAGAAAAGCGCTTTGCTCCTCGGCATGAATGCCCGCAATTTGGAGTATATCCGCCCGAACAACCGCAAGCGCAGTATGGAGATTGCTGATAGTAAACTCCTCTGTAAGCGCATCCTGCAAAAGAACAACCTCGGTGTCTCGGCCCTCATCGCCAAGATCAAGACTTTGTCAGAGCTTGAAGCGTTCGATTGGAACTCTCTCCCCGATAGCTTTGCCTTGAAGCCCAACCGCGGGTTCGGAGGCGAAGGCATCGTCGTTGTCTATGCGAGAAAGAAAGGTCGGACCGATGCCTGGGTCAAGGCCGATGGTTCAGTCATCACAACTGATGATTTGAAAACCCATATCCGTAACATTCTCGACGGCTCATTCTCACTCGCCAATACTCCCGACATCGCTTTCTTTGAGGAACGGCTGAAACTCTTGAAGCTCTTCAAGCCCTACTCATTCAAAGGTATCCCTGATATTCGAGTCATCGTCTTTAATCACGTCCCGGTAATGGCCATGCTCCGTCTCCCGACACGCGCCTCCGATGGCAAGGCCAACCTCCAGCAGGGCGCGATTGGCGTTGGTATCGACCTCGCGACCGGAACGACTACTACGGCTATCATTGGCAAGGGCCAACTCATTGAGTATGTCCCTGGTACCCGTCTCGTACTCTCCGGTATCAAAATTCCGTACTGGAAAGAAATACTCCGCATGTCAGTCGAAGCGCAGTCTCTCTCCGGACTCGGGTTTCTCGGTGCGGACATCGCTATCGACCGCGATCGTGGTCCCGTCATCCTGGAACTCAATGCCCGTCCAGGGCTCTCCATTCAGCTCGCAAACCTCGCTGGACTCAAAGGACGTCTCAAGCGGGTCTCGGGGCTCAAGATCAAAACGACTGAGCGCGGTATTCGCGTCGGCAAGAATCTCTTTGGTGGTGAAATCGAAGAAGAAATCGAGGAGCTCTCGGGAAAGCGCGTCATCGGCAGTATCGAAAAAGTGAAACTCGTCGGTAAGAATGGCGTCGAAGTGGAAGTCGAAGCCAAGATTGACACCGGTGCCGACTCGACCTCAATCGACACCGAGCTCGCGAAACAGTTGGGGTTTGAAGAGGTCCTTACTTTTTTTGAAACCATTCCCAAGCCTGATACTACCGATCGGACCCTCATCAAAAAAATTTCCGATGACTACGATGTTCGATACAAGGATGCCCACCCGGATTTGAAGGCTATCACGTTCATTTATTCGGCCAGCGGATTTGGGATGCGACCAAAAATTGAACTCTCGCTCACTATCGATGGGGTAGAGATTCCCGCTCGTGTGACGGTTGTCAGTCGAATCCATCTTGAGTACCCCATCATAATCGGACGAAATAATCTTCGAAAATTTCTTGTCGATGTAAGTAAATAACTCTCTACACATGACTGGAAATTCACGCCTCATCATTCAGGAAGCAAAATCACTCGGACTCGATGTTGAAATTATTTCTGACAAGGACCACTTGTTTCGGATATCCGACGGTGGAAAATTCATACTTGTCTGCGAACTTTTCTCAATCACCCTTGACCCGAACTGCGAAGCATACCGACTCTCAAAAAATAAGGACCTCACGTATGCACTCTGGGACAAAGCCGGTATTCCCTTTCCAAAATATTATCATTTCAAAAATTTGGATGATTTTAATGGGCGTCTTCCAAGTCTCAATTTAGTGTTCCCGCTTATCACAAAAGAGGGTGGTGGTTCAAAGAGCATTAATGTTCATATGGATATTCGCTCGAAAGAGCAATTGAAGGAAGCTGCCCTCACATATTCTGGGAAATTTATAGCACAGCAAATGGTAACCGGAAAGGAATATCGACTCCTCATGTATAAGGGGCGCCTACTTGGTGCTCTTCATATGGTTCCACCGCATGTCGTTGGTGATGGTGTTCACTCCGTCCAAGAACTCATCAGCACGACAAACCTCAGAAAAGAAAAGAAGATAAAAATTACTCCCGGGGTCCTTATTACTCTCGAAAAATCAGGCTACACCCTTGAAAGCATTCTGCCCCTTGGCGATACCCTCGTACTACAAAAAAACTCTCGTCTCTCTGAGGGTGGAACTTCGAGAGACTGTACTTCAGAGGTCCATCCTGATTTTATAGATCTCGCCTGGAATGCCGTAAAGGCAACCAATCTTGGGCTTGGAGGGATTGATCTTATTTGTTCTAATATTTCCGCATCTCCCGAGAGCCAATCCCCCGCTTTTCTGGAAGTGAACACCTACCCCGACCTCACCATTCATTATTTTCCGACGGATGGAGTTCCTCAGCCAGTAGCCAAACATATTCTGGCTGACATCTTTTCAAAATTAAACTCGCACGTTTAATTTCTTCCCTTACTTATCATGAACAAAAAATTGCGCTTTCTCATTCTTGAAGAAAAAGTGGGAGTGAATCACTTGGATCTCGTACGAGCTATCCAAGATCTCGGCCATGAGTCACATCACTACAAATTAAGTGATGTCACCATGTGTTCGAATGAGCACGGTCTTTCGGCGTATTTTGGAGGCACCAATTTCACTGATTTCGATATCGTCCTGCCTCGGACGGTCTCTTCCAATCTGCGTCTTGGCCGACTCTTACTACGACTGAAGTCGCCACACCAATTCATTCTCGACCACTGTATTAGCGAACGTGACACTTTTGGAAAAATATCACAGGCACGTACCCTTCTTGAAGCAGGCATACTCCATCCAAAAGTCTATTTCACCAACAATCGGCAGGACTTTGCCAAGGATATTGAGCATGCCCTCCAATTTCCTTGTATCGCCAAGCCCGTAGTCGGCTCACAGGGACGAGGTATTACAATGGTGAAAAACTCACAGGAGGCGCTCCAACTCATTGAATCCGCTGGGGAGGATTATCTCTTTCAAGAGTACCTTCCCATCGAATCTGACTACCGTGTCTTTATGATTGGAAATGAGGTATTTGGTGCCATGAGACGTTTTGTTGCGCCCAACGACATTCGATCAAATGTGTCCATAGGAGCAAAGACGGAAGTATGTATTCCGACCCCCATGATGAAAGAAGTGGCTCTTCGGGCAGCTACAGCCTTCAAATACGATGTCGCTGGAGTGGACATAGCTATTGTTGGTGATAAACACTATGTCTTAGAAGTGAATAGAAGCCCTCAGTGGCAAGGCATTAAAAATACTCTTAGAACCGATCCGGCACTCGCTATGGTGAAGTATTGCCTCGAAAAGCACAGACAGCTCCAAGCTCTATAAAGTCTAGGCTTCTTCCTTCTCTTTTCCGTTTTTTTGTGGTATACAATAGAGATACTTCTTTATATTCCCCTATGACATTCTTCCGCAAACGTCGTCAGATTCCAGGCTTGGATAAGCCAAAAAGTAAGGTCTGGCGTATCCTCTTTCGGATTGGGTTAGCGCTCATGCTCCTTGGTTTTGTCGTGGTGGGTTCTATCTTCGCCTATATTGCGAAAGACCTCCCGAACCCAGGTGACGTAGGGAACCGGATCATCGTCGAATCCACCAAGATTTTTGACCGCACCGGGGCCCATCTCCTCTACGAAGTCCACGGGGAAGAAAAACGAACGGTGATCCCCTTCTCTGACATGCCTGACGTGGTCAAATATGCCACCATTAGCCTCGAAGACCAGGATTTCTACTCCCACCATGGAATTAAGCTCACCTCGATTGCCCGCTCCATCTTGAAGGACATTATCACCCTCGATAAAGCTCAGGGAGGTTCTACCATTACTCAGCAGTTTGTCAAAAACTCGCTTCTTTCCAATGAAAAAACCCTCTCACGAAAGGTGAAAGAGGTCATCCTTTCACTCGAAATGGAGACCAAATTCTCCAAAGACGAGATCCTCGCCATGTACTTAAACGAAATCCCCTACGGTTCAAACGCCTATGGGATTGAGGCGGCAGCCCAGACCTTTTTCGGTAAGCCAGCGAGAGAGCTCTCACTCGATGAAGCGGCTCTCATTGCGGCCCTTCCCCAGGCCACAGCCTATTACTCACCCTACGGATCGCACCGCGATGCGCTCGTTGGTCGCAAGAACTTTACCCTCCGCACCATGGCTCGCCTCGGCTATATCACCGAGGAACAAGCGAATGCTGCGATGGAAACACCCACCCTTGATAAGTTGGTCCCACAAAAAGATATCATCGCGGCCCCCCACTTTGTCATGTATATCAAAGACTATCTCCAAGAGAAGTATGGCGATCAGGCCGTAGAACAAGGAGGACTCAAGGTCATTACGACACTTGATTGGGACAAACAGCAGATTGCTGAGCAAGCCGTTCGCGAGCAGGCCGAGAAGAACAAAAAGTGGAAGGCCTCAAACGCCGCGCTCGTGGCTATTGACCCGAAAACGGGTCAGATTCTCTCCATGGTTGGCTCCAAGGACTACTTTGACACCAGTATTGATGGCAATGTGAACGTCGCGATCAGAGATCGTCAACCAGGATCATCCTTCAAGCCATATGTCTACCTCACTGCGTTTACCAAAGGTTATCTCCCCGAGACCATGCTCTACGACGTGGAGACCCAGTTTGAAACCGCGGAAGGGAAGAGCTATCAGCCAAACAACTACGACGGCAAATTTCATGGCCCTCTCTCGATGGCTAAGTCTCTGGGCGGATCCCTCAACGTACCGGCCGTAAAAACCCTCTATTTAGTTGGGGTAAATGACGCCGTCAAGTTGGCCAAAAGTCTCGGTATCAATGGCCTGAATGATTCCTCCCGGGTCGGTCTCTCCCTCGTCTTGGGTGGTGGTGAAGTAAAGCTCCTCGACCATGTTGCCTCATACGGAACACTCGCTACTGGTGGCATCAAACACGAACAAAGCGCGAAAGGTGAGATACTCGAGGAATTCAAGAGCTCTCCAGGAGAGCGAGTGGTTGAAGAGAAGTATGTCGCTATGCTTGATTCCGTTCTCTCTAACAACGAGAACCGCGCCTGGGTCTTTGGTGAGAGTAATCCACTCCGCTTTGATAATCGTCAGGTGGTCGCTAAAACAGGTACTACGAACGAATTTCGTGATGGTTGGACAGTCGGATATACCCCATCGCTTGCGGTGGGTGTCTGGGCCGGAAACAACGACAATAGCGCTATGGTAGAAGGGGCCGACGGTGTGAACGTTGCTGCTCCTATCTTTCGCGCCTTTCTCGACCAAGCGCTCGTGAATTACCCTGTCGAAGAATTTCCCAAGTACAACCCCGATGATGAAATCGGTGATGGCGAAGGAAAGACCAATAAACCGATGCTCTCAGGAAAGCTTGAGATGGAAGAAGATCTCAAGGTGTGCAAAATTCCTGGCAAAAAGAACGAGTACTGTCTCGCCAACAAATACTGTCGTGACAAGGATACCGACAAGAAGGATTTTGTGAGTGATCACGACATCCTCCACTATGTCAGTCGCGATGACCCTCGTGGCCCCATTCCAGATAAACCAGATCGTGATGCTCAGTACAAAAACTGGGAAAAGGGTGTTGAAAACTGGTATGAGAAGCAAAAAGGAATCGTCGTTGCCAAGGCGCCAGAAGATGAATGCAAGGAAAGTGACTTTAGCGACTACAAGCCAAAAGTCAGTCTCTCCATCCCAGGAAGTACTGACTCCTCCACACTCTCCCTCAGTGTGAGCACCGATGCCCCCTACGGCGTTGATAAGGTGACCTATTCGGTGGATGGGAGTGAAGTCGGCTCAAGTGAAGATAAGCCCTACTCAGTGAGTTACTCCATCCCTGAAAGCAAAAATCACTCCACCATCAAGGTTGAAGTGAAGCTCAAGGATGAAAACGGCAATGAAGCGAGTGACAGCAAAAACGTGGAGGTAAACTACTAGCCTCATCCTACTGCCCTCGATCTACTTTAATTTCGAGAATGCCCTCGGTTCCAAGCCAGGCATTCATCTTGTCCCGCAAACGCTCTTTTTCGAGCCACACTTCATTCCCCCACAGGGAACTCCGTGATGACAGGAACAGCTTTTTTTCCTGGTAGAGAGAAGGGATAATATTTTCCCCACCCCGTAGCCCATACTCTTCCACGAGGACCTTTTTGGCGATATAAAAAATCGTTTTTTCATCCAGTACCGGTACCTTGGCCGCAACCTGTCTTTTCGGGAGAAGATCCTTGATGTTTTTCATAGCAACAAATTTCTAAGAGTCCCTACTTTCGAATCGGCATCATAAGATAAAGATAGCTCTCATCTGGTTTTTCCTCATCATCGACTGCTCGAAGTGCTGCGGGAGAGCTCGCCGTATTTGCCAAAAACAACACTTTGTCACTCGCAAAGGCATTGATACCCTCCAATACATACCGAGGGTTAAAGAGAAGCGTCAAAGAAACCCCGCCCTTAATATATCCTACTGGGAGAACCGTCTGATTTTCCCCTACTTCCTGGGATCGTGAAAGAAAGGTACAGGTCTTTTGTTCCGCATCAAACACGAGCGCTATTTCACCGCTCGTATAGGAAGAAAGCGACCCAGCAATTTTGATCGCCCGCTGAAGAAGTGCCCGCTCAAATACCACTTCAAGTGCAAACTCCTTCGGAATAATCTGTTGATAGTCAGGATATTTCCCATTGATGACTCTCGATGTAATTTCCACTCCATCCACCTCAAAAAATACCTGATTCTCTTCGAGGGCCATCCGAATCACTTCTCCTTCTGGCGTAATGACTCGGAGCACTTCATGAAGCACTCCATTGGGGATAATAAGCGGTTGAGAGGCATCAGTCTCAGGAGAAGAGGCGGGCTTCTCACTAAACGGTACAACTTCTTCTGCTAGGCGAAAACTATCCGTGGCTGCCAAACGAAGATGTGAGGAAGAAATCGTGAGACACACTCCGGTAAGCTCAAGCCGAGCCTCATTGAGACTTACACAAAACAACAGTCGTGAGAGGGCATTTTTGAGCTTCTGAGCGGGAAATACGTACTGGTATTCCTTCTTGTACTGAGGAATGATAGGGTAATCCTTGGCATCCATCCCCTTTATCCGAATTTGATAGGCTGTACTCACCACGAGGAGGTGCTGATCTTTGACGGTGAGCTCAATGACATCACCACTCGGGAGATTATTAATAAAGCTACTTAAAATCTTAGCCGGAACGGCAATTCGCCCTTCGGTCTCTATCTTCGCCCCGATAACTGCCACCACCCCAATTTCAAGATTCGTCGCTGAAATCTTCAGCCTCCCCTTTTCGGTCTCAAGGAGGAAATTACTCAATATCGGAAGGGTTGATTGTTTTCCAGCGACTCGATCAAGATAGGAAAGAGCTCGGGCAAGGTTCTCTTGGGTACAGGTAATTTTCATAGGCTTTTCTTAAAGAGTAATATTCTTTCTTTACTTATTTAAAAATTCTTTATTATCATTAGGATGGTGGATATCTGGATAAGTAGGTTTAGGGCCGTAAAGAAGGGATATTTTGTTCAAATGCGTTGAGTGGATTTCAAGAAAAAGTCAGGGACTTTTTTGGGATAGAGAAAAATAGAGGAAAGATGTTTCTTTTGTACACATGGAGAGTAGGGGTTATCCGGGGTTTGTACAAGGAATTTTGGCACTTATACAAGGTTATTCAGGACCTAAGCGTAGTACAAAGTCTCTTTTAAGGTGTTTAACTCTTCCTTGAGACGAGAATCGGTTTCTTTTTTGGTATCAATTTTTTCAAATGCGTGAAGTGCGGTGGTGTGGTCTCTCCCCCCCAAAAGTTCTCCAATAGTTGAAAATGGCATCCCTAATTCTTGGCGAAGGAGATACATCATTACTTGGCGTGGATGAGAAACCTCCTTTTTACGGCCTTTCTTGATGAGATCCTCTCGCGCAACGGTATAAAAATTGCAAATAGCAGTAAAAATATCCTCGGTCTCCAGGTTTTTCTTGTTATTTTCAATAAGTTCGGCCAGGATCTTTTGGGTACTTTCAAGAGAAGGGGTTATTTTATGAAATTCTCCGTAGGCTACGACCCGGTTCAGGGCTCCTTCGAGCTCTCGGATGTTCTGGGAAGCATTTTCAGCTATAAAACGGACCGAGGCGGCATCAAGGACCACTCCTTTTTCACTGAGTTTTGATTCGAGGATGGCGATGCGCGTTTCGAGGGTGGGCCGGCTGATATCAGTGATCATACCGCCCTCAAAGCGGGAGCGAAGGCGGTCTTCAAGGGTAGGGATGGCTTTGGGTGGGCGATCGCTTGAGATGACAATTTGCTTATTAATCTGGTAGAGGGCGTTAAAAATGTGAAAAAATTCATTCTGAGTTTTTTCTCGACCAGAGAGAAACTGGACATCATCGATGATGAGCAAATCCATCTGCTGATAGTATTCCTTAAATTTGTCGATTTTCTGGTTTTTGATGGCATCAACAAGCTCAGTGGTAAAGCGCTCGGAGGTAATGTATTTGATGCGCTTCTCAGGGGCGTTTTGAATCACCTCATTCCCGATGGATTGGAGGAGGTGGGTTTTGCCCAGACCGACGCCACCGTAGATAAAGAGGGGGTTATACGCCATCCCGAGATTTTGAGAGACCGCGTAGCAGGCTGCCCGAGCCAACTCATTATTTTCAGCGACGATGAAATTTTCAAAGGTATAGCGACTGTTGAGATTTGTCTCGTGAAAAACAGGGGTGGTATGCGGAACAGAGCCAAAAGATGGCTGTTCGATAATCTTTTTTCGGACAAAGCCCGGATGAGCTCCCGGCGCCTTGATAGCGTCAATATTTTTGGCAGGACTAGTTCCGAGGGGAGGCACTTTTTCGGGAGCGAGCGTACAACGAATTTCTCGAATGCTGGGTTCAAGTTCCTTGAGCGCCTTCAGAATATAGTGATTGTATTTGTTCTCAAGCCATTCTTTCGCAAAGCCATTGGGGACGCCGATGGTTACCACACCATCAGCGTGATCATGGATGCTGGTATTTTTGAACCACGTGACAAAGTTGGCTTTTGAAATAGTGAGTTCAATCTGCCCTAAGACGGCTTTCCACAGTTCTTCGTTTGTCATAGGGAGAAGTTATCAACCGTTCGTAGAAAATGAGGGAAAATAGCACCAGAGAAGGCCACGAGTATGGGCGACTCTTGAGTGAAAACTATTATATCATGGGCAGTGGTGACAGACGAGGGCAGAGCAAGGAGAAAAGTGTGGACAACGGGTGGATAAGTCAAAATAATCAACCTTTTGCCAAGCAAGCCACGCAGAGTTGACCCCGGCACCTTGTTTTGGTGAGTTAACAGCTGATTATTTCGCGCCAGCCGAGAGGCGACTCCGTCTACGATGTTTTTTTGAAAGAGATATGCTGTCTAAAAGGTGCGGGGTTGACTTTGTTTGATTTTCTGGTACACTGGACAAACATTTCCACTAAGACTAACTTTGTTCGAGTATGTCCAAGAAAACATACCAGCCGAAAAGTCGCAAACGTTCCCGTCGGCACGGTTTTTTGAAGCGCATGAATACGAAGGGTGGCCAGGCTGTTATCACGAGACGCCGTCGCCAAGGCCGAAAAAGGCTTACTACAGCCTAATATCCTCTCTTAGTCGATTGGAAAAGCCACCTCACAGTGAGATTATGTTCCCAAAAAGCTGGCGCCTCAGGACAAAAGACGATTTTGAAAGGGTCTTCCGCACCGGAAAGCCCCTTTTTTTTGGCTTGGTTGGGTGTAAAATTGCTCAAAATTCTCTTGGCCATCTCCGGATAGGCTTTTCTTTGAGTAAGAAACACCTCGCAAAGGCCACGGATCGTAACCGTTTACGTCGGGTTATCATGGGTGCTTGTCTTTCGGAGC
>CAYNNJ010000001.1:0-16978 GCA_964398755.1 uncultured Bdellovibrionales bacterium | reverse complement strand
AGGCTTCGAGGTTCCGTTCGTATGATATTGTCTTTTTTACCCTCAAAAAGCCAGAGGATAGGGATTTTCGCCCCTTTGCCAGGGCAGTTCATTCCGTTGTAGAATACATAGGCGCCTAAGTTATTTTGATCTGATTTTTATGGGAGATTTCTTCCACGTTACGATTTTTCAACCCGTTTATAATATTCTCGTTTTTTTCTATAACATTGTTCCTGGCTATGACTTCGGGGTCGCTATTATTTTGACTACCCTTTTCATCAAAACGCTCTTTATTCCCCTGTCGAGAAAGCAGATAGAGTCTCAGAAAAAGATGCAGGAGCTCCAACCGAAGCTCAAGGAAATCCAGAAAAAGTATAAGGAGAATAAGGAAGAGCAAACGAAGGCTATGATGGCGCTCTACAAAGAGCATAAAACGAATCCGCTCGGGGGGTGTCTGCCGCTTATCGTACAATTAATCGTACTCATTGCCATTTACCAGGTAATCGTGAGTATCACCAAGGCCGGTCTTACGATAAATCAGGCAGACCTGTATTCGTTTGTGAGGAATCCTGGTGAGGTGAACCATCTCTTTCTCCATTTCCTCGACCTGACCAAGCCGAACTACGTCCTGGCCTTCCTTTCAGCGATTGCTCAGTACGTTCAGGTTAAAATGCTTTTCCAGAGCCAAAAGAAGGATGCTCCGGCCAAGGCCCCGACAGATGAACCCGATTTTGCTGAGATAATGAACAAGCAAATGCTCTATCTCGGCCCCGGTATTACCTTCTTTATTGGCGTGACCTTTCCGGCTGCACTCGCCCTCTACTGGCTCTTCTCCACTCTCTTTATGATTTTCCAGCAGATGGTCATTTTCAAAGCTAAACAGGTATAACTGACACCTCTATGACTACCGATAACAGCGAGACTCTCCGGACAATCCTCACAGAGATGCTTGAAAAAATGGGTTTTACCCCCGGAACAATTGTTGTCACCCCAGGGGCCGAAGGTCAGTACCTCTGCGCTATTACGATTGCGGAGGGACAGAATTTTCTCATTGGCCAGTATGGGATGAATTTAGCTGCTTTACAGCACTTGGTACGAATTATTGCCCGGAAGCAAATTGGAGAGAGACTAGATATCGTCGTTGATATCAATGATTACTTCGCCGAAAAGAAACAATTGCTTGAAAAGGAGGCCAAAGAAGCCTTGAATGAGGCCCTCCAAAACAATATTTCGGTTGCTCTCCGCCCGATGCTCCCCTATGAACGGAAAATCGTCCATGCCTACCTCTCCTCAAATGACAGCGTGGAGACAGAGAGTGTCGGTAGTGGCGAAGAGCGCAAGGTGATGGTGCGTCCAAAGCCACTCGCAGGCGAATAACACTCCGCTCCGGGCGGAATAAAGAAGTCTATGGTGTTGGCCCGAAAAATTGCCTATAACGTGATTCTCAACTCCTTTCTCAAGGTGTTTTCGACGGTGGCCCTGTCGCTTCTCTCCATTCGCCTCATGACTGAGTATTTGGGACAGGATGGATTCGGGAAGTACGCGACTATTTTGGCCTTCTTTGCGTTCTTCTCGGCGATTGCCGATTTGGGTTTGGGATCAGTCACTGCCCGTGAAATTTCTCGCGAAGGGGCGGATGAGAGCAAGATTCTCGGTAATGTGATTGCCCTTCGCCTCACGGCTTCTCTCGCTCTCCTCTGCATCGCTCCACTGGTTGTCCTCATCTTTGGATATTCGCTCGACGTCGAGATAGGTATTTTTATTGCCGCCCTCGCCACCGTCTTTTCCACCCTCTCTTTTGTCTTAAATGGGATATTCCAGAAGAACATCGCCATGGATAAGGTGGCCATGGTTGAATTTTTGGGTAAAATTTTTCAGGTAGGACTCATCATTCTCGTTATCAAAGAGGATTGGGGCTTTCTTCCTATCGCTTGTACGCTCATTGCCTCGCTGTCATTCAACGCTCTCACTGCTCTCTTTCTGAGTCGGCGTTACGCTACTTTTCGCCTCCAGTTTGACTTTGCATTCTGGAAAGAATTTTTACGCCACTCCTACCCGATGGGGGTGACGGCCATGATTACGTTTGCCTATTTCAAGATGGATACCATTCTTCTCTCAGTCCTCCAGTCGAATGCCCACGTAGGTATCTACAATGTTGCCTACAAGATCATGGAGAATCTCATTTTCTTTCCGGCCATGCTCTCCGGACTCATTCTCCCGCTTCTTTCCCGTTTTATCTTTACTAATCGTTCCCGCTTTGAGGAAATTGCGAACAAAACATTCAAAGTGTTCTGTATTATCATTGTGCCCATCGTAGTCGGAACCTGGTTTCTGGCTCCGGACATCATTGCGATAGTGTCCGGTGATGGATTCTTGGAATCAGTGCCCGTGCTCCGGGTCCTCATCTTTGCGCTCGGATTTATCTTTTTCGGGAGTTATTTCAACATGCTCCTCGTGGTGGGGAATGCCCAGAAGAAGCTTATGCAGACCCTCATTTATGCCGCGCTCTTCAATATCTCACTCAATCTCTTCCTCATCCCCCGTTATTCCTATATGGGATCAGCCTACGTTTCGCTCGCGACGGAAGCGTTCGTGGTACTCCTTACGAGCTTGCTTGCTTACCGGACGATCAAGTATCGGCCATCATTTGAGAACGTAAAGCGCATTCTCTTCTCAGGGGCGGTCATGGCTATAACCCTTTTTCTCCTCGAACCGTACTCTTTTCTCCTCTCGGGGATAGCAGGGGTCTCAGTGTATGGGGCGCTTCTCTGGATGACCCGAGCCATCACACCAGATGAGATTACGAGTCTTTTTCAAAAAGATACCAAGGCTTCGCTTACTGAGGCGGAACGGATTGAAACACTCGTCCCGTAACAGTGGTGCGCTTTTCTATTGTCTATTATGGATTCTACACCGCTTGTTGGCATTATTGTGCTTAACTATAATGGTGCTCGCTGCCTTGAGGCGTGCCTCGCTTCACTTCAGACACTTGCGTATCAACAGTTTTTCGTCTTGGTCGTTGACAATGATTCGAGTGATGGTTCGAGCGATTTGGCCCAAGCTCATTTCCCTGAATATTCTTTTCTCAAAAACAGCACGAATCTCGGCTTTGCAGCCGGCATGAACGTTGGTATGAGAGAGGCACTCAAGCGGGGAGCAGAGCGAATCTGGCTTCTCAATAACGACGCCCGAGTGACCGCCGAAAGTCTCTCTCTTCTTGTGGAAGAGAGTCGAAAGGGAGGACTCTTGTCACCGGTGATTCTGGAAAAATCCGGTCAGCCCTGGTTTGAAAAAGGAGCCATCTCATTTTTACGTATGCGAGCTATTCACGTCACGCCCACCTGGCGTGAACGGCATGCTGATTCTTACGAGAGTGAATTTTTGACCGGTTGTGCGCTCCTCATCACCAAGGATGTGATAGAAAGAATAGGGTATTTGGACGAGCAATTCTTTCTCTATTACGAAGACGCCGATTATTCCTTCCGGGCTAGAAAGGCCGGGTTTCCGGTTCTGGTCGTGCCAAAAGCCATCGCCTATCATGACGAGCAGAGCCGGTGGAATAGTACCAAGCTCTACCATCTCGTTCTTTCAGGCCTGATTTTTTTCCACAAACAAGCCTCTTTTTGGCAAAAACCCTACCTGGCTCTCTATGGTACAATACGAAGAGTCAAAAACCGTTTTGATCTCCTCCGTTCCAAGGAGGGAGCGAGCGATGTCCGTCGCGCCTACTACCACTTTTCCCATGACCGCTCTACCGACCATATCACTCATTTTCGTTAATTATCGGAGCCTATGGGCTCTGACGCGGGCGCTTGAGAGCCTGGTTATTCAGGAAAAAGAAGCCCCCTCGTATGAGGTCATTGTGGTGAATAACGATGAGAGAGAGGCACACGCACTTACCGCCTTGGCCAAACAGTTCTCTTTTCGTCTTCTTCAGGCCCCGAAAAATGAAGGCTTCGGAGCGGGCGTGAATCGTGGGGTGGCACAAGCAGAGGGGATCGTTATGGGTATCCTCAACCCGGATACCCGTTTCCGGGAGCCACTCTTAGGAAGAATTCACTCCCTACTGACTGAGTCACCTCAGGCGGTGTATGCCCCAACCCTCGTGCGATCATCAGGTGAGCGAGAGGCCGACAGCTTTGGTCTCGCCCCAACTCTCTCGAGAATTTTCGGCCACCATCTCGGTTTGAGCGAGAAAGAGATAGAGTCACCTGAGTGGATGAGTGGCGCGGCCCTCTTTCTCACGAAAGAACGTTTTGTTTCTCTTCATGGCTTTGATCCCGAGTATTTTCTCTATTTCGAAGACGTTGATTTTTGTCTCCGCGCCAAGGCAGCAGGAAGTTCGCTTATACGACTCCCAGAAACGCTTGTACACCTTGGTGGACAGAGTTTCCCCTCTCGACGGGCCCAAAAGAGCTATTACTATCGGGCCCAGCGGCGCTATTTTGAAACGTACCGGCCTCAGTTGGAAACGCAGTGTTTACGATGGCTTCAGCGGTTGGTCATCTCTGACGTATGAGAACTCTCCTTGTTTTCTACTTTCTCCTCCTCCCCTTTCAATGGGCGCTCGCGCCTGCTCCGGGGTTTGATGTGGCGATTATTCGAGTCGGTACGATAGTCCTTTTTGGTACGTGGCTTGTCGTGGGACTGGTACGGAGGAATATCCGCTTCTCACTTGGGCTCACTACCGGGGCGCTCCTGACCTTCCTCTTCGTTGCTATCCTCTCGATACTGTGGTCGGAAAACGAGACCTTTGCATTTCGGAAGAGTATTTTTCTTCTCAATTTCTTGCCTCTCTTTTTTGTTCTTGCTGATATTTTTTCGCGAGAGGAGAGAGCGCGCCAACTCGTGGTTCAGGCAGTTATTATTGGCGCCACGGCGCTCGGAGGAGTGGCTATTCTCCTCTTCGGGGCGCAGTTTGTGTTTGGCGTTGGTACCATGGTGACCTTTCATACGTCGCTCCTCCCCTGGTTTCTCGGCGGAACATTTGGAGAAGCGGTCGCGACCTATTCAAGTTTTCTCGTGAATATTTCTGGGGTGACGCTCCTTCGTGCTACGGGTGTCTTTCCTGATCCACACATGCTGGCATTTTTTATGGGCATGACCGCTCCCCTTGCGCTCGCCCTCTCATTCATGCAGCCGCGGTACGCTTCTTTTTACCGAATCGCCTTTGGGGTGCTTCTCATTGCGGATCTCCTGACCTTTTCTCGGGGTGGCTATATCGGTCTTTTGTGCGGTGGACTCCTCTTTCTTATTGTCGCCAGGAAGACTCTTTTTTCACCAGGCACCGTGAAGCGTGGGCTGCTTGTAGTCCTCCTCTTCTTCGTTTTGGTTGTGACGCCTATTGGGGACCGTCTTCGTTCTAGCCTTTCTTCGACTGATGGTTCGAATCAGGAACGCCTCAGGCTGTGGCGCGAAGCAATAGTACTCATAGGTGAACGACCACTTCTTGGTCTCGGACTGGGAAATTACCCCCTTCGAGTCAAGCCGAGTGCCCTCTATCGTGAGCCCATCTATGCACATAACTTGTACCTCGACATCGCCCTTGAACTTGGTCTGATTGGACTGACCGCCTTTTTTCTCGCGGTACTCGCTCCTGGAGTATACCTCTTGAAACGATGGAAAAGAGATCGTAATCCACTGGCAGTGGCTACGGGAATTTCCCTCATTATTTTTCTCGCTCATGCTTTTTTTGAGACTCCCCTCTTTTCGGTGCATATCCTCCCCCTCCTTCTCCTTCTCCTTACTCTCGGTGTATCATATAAACATGATACGACCCACGCTTAATCAAGTGACGTTTTGGTTTCTTCTCGCCACGATTGGGCTCCTCCCGGTGGCTCATCTCAAGCTCACTCTCGGCGGATTTCCGCTGTACTTTCCTGAGATTACCGTGATTGGAGCCCTTGTTTCCTTTCTGGTCAGCCGAGAGCGGTTGATGGCACCGACCGAAATCGACCGTATGGTGAGCTGGGGACTTACTCTCTTTCTTCTTGGGGCCGGACTCACTTTTTTTCTCAATCCCTGGTCACTCACGGGCCTGGGGATGCTCAAATCTTGGTTTGTTTTCCCGCTCCTCTTTGGTGGGCTCATGCTCCAGGTGTGCCGAAATTACCAAAGGGAGCAGATGGTGATGGGGACTGTCTTAGCCACGCTTACCCTCATTGCTCTCCGTAGCTTGTATCTTGCCATAACCGGCGAGATGACCTACGATGGCCGATTGGCGGGTGACTATGCCTCTCCCAATTTCCTCGCCTTCTTGATGGCCCTTGGTCTTGCTTTTGCCTTCGGACTCTTTGAGAAGAAGCTCCCTATTGGTCTGTATGGTCCCTCACTTGTCATTGCAGTGCTTGCGATCGGAGGAGTGCTCCTCCTTACTCGATCATATGGAGCGATACTCTCAGTCGCCCTGGTCACCCTCGGGTGGGGTCTCTGGTATGCTCGGCAATCGTTCGTACGGATTATGGTGGGAATCATTCTCCTTACTGCTACGCTCGGAACATGGTTTCTTCTTGAGAGCGGGAGTGATAAGTGGCAGTCGTTAGTTACTCTAAGCGAACGGTCCTCATTCGCCTCGCGGGAGATGATATGGCGCGCAGCTTGGCACATAGCACGAGAGAATCCGCTCGGTATCGGTGTAGGACGCTTCCAGGATGAATATTTGAGCTCACAAGCGTTTTTTCCGCCATTTTTGGAGTGGGCAGTGCCCGAGCCCCATAATCTTCTTCTTGCTGTGTTTTTTGCGGTTGGACCAATCGGTCTATTGGGCTTTCTTATCCTCATTGGGCGCATCCTCTTGCTCCTTTTTCGGTCACAAAGAAGTACACCTCAGTGGCTTCTTGTTTGCTGGACTCTCTTTTTTCTCATGGGTCTCTTGGATACCCCACTTTTTAAGACTGATCTCTCCTATCTCTTCGCCCTCATGCTTGCTTTGAGTCTTGTTGCCATAACAAAAAAGCCCCCGGAGGGGCATTTAAAGAGCGCGATTTAGAGATCAAACCGATAGAGCTTTTGGGAGAGTCTATCAGTGAAATAGAGTTGGTCTTCTTCTGGAGAAAGAAAGAGATCGGTAGCATCAAGTGACTGAGTCGATTCTTTGAGCTCAATGACACGACTCTTTTTCCCGGTGTTGAGATCGATTTTCCAAAAAGTGTCCTTACTGTGGAGCGGCTTTTGGTAGTAATCGTTTGGCAAGCGGGCGTCGGTTGGGAGACCACCAGGGAGAGCGTAGTAGAGGGTGCGGTTATCCATGGACCATACGGCTTTGGAAACGAGAGTAGGGATAGCGAGGGGCTTTACGGCGCCAGCGCGATCCACCAGTCGGAGCGAAAAGCTCTCGCCAGTACTATTATCGCTTCCGCTTATGATGGCGCGTTCACCGTTGGGTGACCAGAGATAGTCGCCACCGTAGAGTGTCCCTGAGACCAGGGCCTTACGTGCTTCTCCCGATATACCAACCGTCTCAAAGGTCGAGGGAGTAGCAGTATCCGGCCGATTCCAGAAGGAAACGAGGCTACTTCCCGGAACCGCTGAGAGAAAGAAGTCTTGAGAGCCCAAATCAGCCAGCTTTTTCCAGTTACTCCCGTCAGGATTGGAGGTATTCAAAGAGCGAACCTTGGTCGCGGGGTCTGTGTATTGATAAAAGGTGCGCTCACCGAAGTTGTCCCAGGCGAGTCGTCCGATTTCGGGCTTGAGTGGCACGAGCGACTTATTGCCGATTTCCACGAAGTGCCAGAGGGTACCACTGCTTCCTTTGAGCGAAAGGAGCACCTTGTCCTTTTTGGCCGACCAAAGGACGCGAGTGGCATCTCCCGGGAGGTTACTCATGAGGACAGCCTTGTTTTTCCCCTCACGGGTCGCTTTTTTGAGGGATTTATCGTCGAGTGAGTAGTAATAGAGCATGTTGTCTTCGCCCATGGTTACCCCCATCACCCGTTCGTTTAGGGGGTTTTCGGCGGCGCCACTCCCAGCAAAGAGGTTTTCGGCTTCCTCGCTTAAGAATGATTTTTTTCCGGGATCAGCGACTGGATTGTTCTTGTTATTTTTGAAGACAAGGTTGTAGGCACCCAAAAAAATAAGGACAAGGACCAGGAGCGTGACAGAAAAGAAAAAAATCTTTTTGGCCATACAAAACAATCAAAACAAAGTGAACTCGGGACTAATTGGGAAAAACAAGGTGGATGTGGTCGGCACCGCTTCCTGGCGCACAGCCGACATTTTTGCCATTTTTATCTTCACACATCGATGCCGACTGTCCATTCGGGGGGTATGCTTTAGCTGCCACAAAAGCGTCCATAAGTGTCTGTGTGGCCGGGGAGATGTCGATAGCGGCACCGCGGAAGTGTGCCGATGGTGTACTGTGTGGCCCGCCACTGATACTGGTAATGGTAAATTGATACTTTTCGCCCACGGCCACTATGGCAGAGAGCATCTTGTTACTGAGATTCACGGCATTATCCGTACAGCCGGCCGAACCTTTTGATTGACATCCATTACTACAGGCTGATGCCTTTCTTCCTTGAGATATGTCAGCAATATTTTTTTGTGGGGATACCGTGCCACTCGCGCTTGAGCAGTCTCCTCCGGCATTGAGGGAGATGTTTTTATTGGCGAGTATTTTATAAGCGAGATCGGAATCACTCCCGGAAGGAAGAGTACCAACCGATCCGGGGGCACTAGCAGGGCTTCCGCCGACCGGCGCTACAGGAGCGAGGGGCGACAGGTTAATCTCGACTAAGTCTGGGTTAATGACGTAGAGGACGAGCCAGGCAGAGAGAGCAATGACCAAGCCGATGAGGGAATCATAGATAATGCCCTTGGCCGTACCGATAGAAGCGGTGTTACCGGCACTGGTGAGATACATAAAGCCACCAATCGAGAGCATGAGGACAGCAGAGAGCGTGACAATCACGAGGGCCATTTTGTAGATGGCACTGACATACCCGGGGAGATCACTTCCAAGACCACTCGTTCCTGGGATTTTTTCAAGAAGTTGATACTGGAGCCCGGGTTTTGTTTCTTGGGCTAGGGCTCGTTCTCCTACCGTGAATGAAGTAGAAAAAAGAGTAAGGAATACGACGACAAAGAGAAATTGTTTTTTGATGTTCATAGCAAAAGTGATAGCTGTCTCAGATTATATCATATTTTGCCAAAGAAAAATCTCAGGTGATGATCCTGAGATGATTCTTTCTGCTTTTTCGTTCTCCTCCATGTCCTAGAAGTCCCAACTGCCATTCATGCTTGATGACTGGGTGTAGTTCACGACGGTGGTCTCAAAGAAGTTCCCTTTGTCGCTGTTCACATCCTGCAGGCGATCGAGGTGCTTGTACGGATTGTCGATAGCTTCCGGATAGAGCGGATCAATATTGAGCATGGCGAGCCGTTTGTTGGCGAGCCATTTGGTGTAGCCTTCGGTGGTATCGCCATTGAGACCAGGAATCCGATCACCTAAGATATGACGACTCCATTCGATTTCTTGTTCCACTGCCGTTTTCATCATATCGACTACGAGCTTTTCGTCGTAGATATCCGGAAACTCTCGTTTGATTTCACGAATAAGGTTCGAAAAGATGGTGACGTGGGTCAGCTCATCACGACGGATATAGGCAATCATCCGACCGGTCGCAAGCATCTTCATCCGATCAACCAGCGTGTCAAAGAAGGCGAAGCCGTTGTAGAAGTAGATTGATTCGAGGAGGAAGTTTGCTACGATGCCTCGGAAGAAGGTCTTATCCGAGGGACTATCGATGAAATCCTGATAAATCTGACCGATGTACTTGTTTCGCTCGAGGAGAATGCTATCACTCCGCCAGAAGTAGTAGATCTCTTCTCGTTCTTTGCTGTCGACCACCGCTTCGAGAATCGTGGCGTAGGACTGGGAATGGATGGCTTCCTGATAGGCCTGAATCGAGAGGATGAGGTTGACTTCGGGAGAGGTGACATAATCAGAAAAGTGCGGGAGGTTCACCGTCTGAATCGAATCAAGAAAGATGAGAAAGGAGAGGATACCCTTGTAGGCCTTCTGTTCCTCTGGCGAGAGGTCAGCGTGAAACATGCGAGCATCATCCTTGAGACCAGAAACCTTTTCCGGGACCCAAAAGTTTCCAACCATCACCTGGTAGAGCGATTTGGCCCACGGGTACTTGGTGGCATTCAGGTTAAAGAGCCCGGTTGTTGCTCCCTTGATGATGGTACGGTGTTCGACGAGATCATCCCCTTTGGGATTGAAGAGCGGGTTACGCTCGAGGATTTCTGCTTCGGTCATAGTATTTCGATGTTCATGATTCATGCTTCCTACTCGAGCACAGATTAACCGCTACAGCTGACACAGCCATCCTTTACTTCGCCCGAGAGACTACGGACATAGTAGACGGTCTTGATCTCTTTTTCCCAGGCGAGAAGGTAATAGCCGTAGAGTTGGGCGGGACTGACACGAGCCGGATCAATCATCCACTCGAAACTGATCGACTGATCAACCCACTTGTAGACGACCGCAATGAGGCTAATGACATCAGCCATATCCATGTGGATGTACTCTTTGTAGAACCAGAAGTTGTCCTTGGAGAGCTTGGGAGCCACGCGGATGGTCGGAGCCGAGAGGTTGGTTTCGACGAAGTAGCGCTTGTAGATAGGGAGGAGAGCTGCTGTGGTACCGACGACACCGGCGGTCGAAGTATTTGGGGCTGGTGCGGTGTGGTAGGCGAAGCGGACTCCGTGAGTAGCCATATCAGCAAAGAGTGTGCGCCATTCCTCAGCAAAGGGAGTATTCCCCTCATACCAGGCGAGGTCGCGGCCGAGGAGCAGGCCCTTCGAGTACTCACTCCCGGGGTACAGCTCATAGGTACCGCGTTCCTTGGCGAGGTCCACCGACGCTCGGTAGGTGTGGTAGGCATAGCGTTCAAAGAGGCGATCAGTTTCCTTGCGAGCTTCTTCACTGTCGTAGGAAATCTTGCGAGTGGCGAGGTACTCAGCGAGTCCGAGGTAGCCCACACCGACGGAGCGGTAGCGCTTGGAAGTCCGTTCGGCTTCTTTGATGGGATAGTAATTGAGGGTGATGACGTTATCGAGGATACGCATGAGAACCGGGAACGTATCGGCGATGACGGCCGGTTCATGGACCGTCGCCACATTGATCGAGGCGAGGTTACACACCACGAGATCTCCCGGATCGTAACGGAGAACGATTTGGCCATCTTCGATGGTCTCCTCAACGAACTTGGAAGCGGAGGTGTTCTGACAGATTTCGGTACAGAGCTGGGTCGAGTAAATATTTCCGGCGTGCTTGTTGGGATTCAAGCGGTTCACCGTATCACGGAAGAAGACGTAAGGCATGCCAGTTTCTACTGTTGCCTTCAAGAACTTTTTGAAGAGTTCCTTGCTGTTGACACTCTTCTTCATGGTGAGACGCTCATCGCGTTCGAGTTCCGCATAGAAGGCCTCGAACTCAGTGCCAAAATGATCCTGGAGTGATTTGCCATAGAGACTTTTCACTTCATGGGGATCAAAGAGGGTCCAGTCCTCCCCATCACGCAGACGTCGCATAAAGAGGTCAGGGATAGAAACGGCCGGGAAAATATCAAAGGCCTTGGAGCGAATATCACCGGTCTCAGTCTGAAGATCAAAAAAGTCATAGATATCGAGGTGCCAGATATCCAGGGTAACGGAGATAGCACCGAGGCGCGAACCGAGTTGGTTCACCGCAACAGCTGTATCATTGATGACCTTGATCCAGGGATTGACGCCACCGGACATGCCCTTCACCCCACGGATGGAACTGCCTCGGGAGCGGATGTTCCCAAGATAGACACCGACTCCTCCACCGAACTTGGAAATCTGAGCCATGTTTTCAACTGCGTGGTAGATGCCTCGGAGATCATCGTCGACGTTAATCTTGAAACAGCTCGAGAGTTGGTTGTAGTTGGTGCGGGCATTCAAGAGCGTTGGCGTCGGGAGGGAGATACGTTGCTTGGAACAGTGTTCATAGATCTTGAGGGCGAGCTTGAGGCGATTCTCTTTTTCTTCCGGGATGGCGAGAAAGAGAGCAACCGACATATACATTTCCTGGGGCAGTTCGCGGACGATTTTGTTGGGATTCAAGAGATAGCGCTTGATGAAGGACACGATCGTGGTGTACTCATAGCTTTCATCAGTTTCTTTGGAGAGGTGCTTTCCCGCTTCAAGAATGTCTTCGGCCGAATAGTATTGGTAGAAATCCTTGAAGTAGAGGCCCTTTTCGATGTAGTAGTCAAAGTGGCTCTTGTAGGCCGCTGGTGAGTAGATATCCTTTTGGGCGATACCACGATTCTTGATTGCCTTCTTGTAGAGACCACCAAGGAGAATACGGGCAGCGATGTTTTGCCAGGCGATGTTTTCCACGGTCACGAGGTCGACACAGGTTTTGACGAGGAGCGCTTCGATGTCGGAGGTCTTGATATCATCGACGAGATTCTTTTTGAAGGAATCCATGAGATCCTCAAAACGACACTCTTCTTCAAATCCCTTGGAAGCACGATCAAACACGACTCGTAATTTTTTGATGTCAAAATATTCTTTTGAACCATCAGACTTGGTCACTTTGAGGGTGCGCTCTTCAAACTCACGGACGAGGCGTTCGTGGCGTTCTTCGCGTTCAGCCTTCCGCTCCTGGCGGTAGAGAATATAGGCTTTGGCCAATTCAAAATGATTGGCTTTGACCAATTGTCGCTCGACAATGTCCTGCACGTCTTCGACAGTCGGGAGGCGATTGACGAAGATTTCGGAGTAGACACGTTCGATGTCTTTGATGACTTCGTCAGTGACGGTCGGGATAAAAGCTTTGTCGGTGATTGCGATCGCATCGCAGGCAAGCTCGATAGCGCGTTCGATTCGGGTCCGATCAAACGGAATGATTTCACCATCGCGACGGCGGATTTTCTCTACGGCCATACGTTTTGTTTTGCGCGGGGCGCCAGTTAAGGATGAAGGGAATGCTCTTGACTCTTAGGCTCCAAATCTCTCGGCGACGACATGCCAGTCGATAACTTTGGTAAATGCTTCGATGTAATCAGCGCGTTTGATACCGTAGTCAGTGATGTAGGCGTGTTCCCAACAGTCCATAACAAGAAGCGGTGTGGTATCGAGGATGTGTCCCTCGTGGTGATCGCCGATCCAAGTGTGAAAGAGTTCACCGGTGACGTTGTCTTTGAGGAGCATCGCCCAGCCGATGCCACGCATGAGGCCGAGTTTAGTGAAACTCTCTTGCCACTGTGAGACGCTCCCCCAGGTCGCTACGATCTTTTGGCCGAGGGCTGAGTCTTCGGCGAGCGGGCCACCCTCCTTACTCATGTTTCCGAAGTAGAGCTCATGGAGACGCATTCCATCGAATTCCCATCCGAGTCGGCGCTTGAGCTCGGAATATTCTGGTGTGCCAGCTTCGAGAGTATTGAGCTTCTCCATGAGGAGATTGCTATTCTTTACATACCCTTCGTAGAGCGTAAAGTGGTTCGTGAGCATGACATCACTCATCCCGGGGAGACCGAGGAGGTGTTGCCAGTTTTTAGCGGTGTAGAGGTCGGACATATTTGTTTTTTTGCTCTGAGTTAGATTTTCCCTACGAGTTCGATACCAGGCTTCAAGGTCTTGTCACCTTTTTTCCAGTTGGCCGGACAGACTTCGCCACCGTGTTCCCGTACAAAGATGGCTGCTTCGAGTTTGCGGAGGAGCTCATCAGCGGAGCGACCGACGTTGTTAGCATGGACCTCGTAAGCCTGAAGGACTCCGTCTGGATCAAGGATGAAGGAACCGCGGAGCGCGAGGCCGTTGTCCTCCCCTTCATCTATATAGACACCAAAGGTGCGGGAGATGTCACCGGATGGATCAGCGACCATCGGATACTCGAGTGTCTTAATAGCAGGTGAGTGGTCGTGCCAGGCCTTGTGCGTAAACTTGGTATCCGTGGAAACCGAGAGTACTTCAGCTCCGAGCTCTTGGAACTTCGCGTAGTTCTTTTGCATCTCTTCAAGTTCGGTTGGGCAGATAAAGGTAAAGTCGGCCGGGTAAAAAAACACGACGACCCACTTCCCATGAAAGTCAGAAAAGTGCGACCGATGAAATCCTTCCTTGTGAAAATAATCAAACTCGAGGTTCGGGACACGCTTTCCAATGATAGGGAAAAATCCATCCATTACCTCTTCACCCATACCACAGTTGCCACCGCCACAGCATCCTTCTTGAGTCATAATTTTGTGTAAAATTTGGTTACGCGACCAATGGTCGCTTACCTATAATAGGCGGTCAAAAATAGGCTGTCAAATTTCCCTCATTCAAGCGAAAAAAGAGGCCTCATTTTCTATTGAAAATGGTAATTTCAACTACCTGTAGTGTAGAGATGTGAAATTGAGATACAAGTGTCTCAGGTGTGGTGTAATACAAAAATCCCTGAGAAACAGGGATTTTTAAGAGCAACAATTGAGGGCTTCTGATTAGGAAATCAGACTGCCTGGGACGAGGTTACTTTTTTTGCCCTCGCTTAAATTTTTCGCATTTTCGAGGGTCGTATCGAGGATGCGTTCGAGGGCCTCCTTGCTGTAAAAACCGATATGTGGTGTAAAGACCACATTGTCCCGAGCCAGGAGATTTTTATTCTGTTCATGACGGTCTACGTCGGTTGGGCAGTCGGTATGGAGACACTGGTTCTCTTCTTTGATAGCCTCTTCGCCCTCAAGGACATCGAGACCAGCACCGGAGAGAGTCCCCTGATCGAGCGCCTCGACGAGCGCCTCATTTTCGATGATCCCCCCGCGCGAAGTATTGATAAGGAGCGCTCCTGGCTTGAGGGAGGTAATATTTGTCCGGTTGATGAGGCGGTGAGTGTGCTCATTGTACGGCACATGGAGCGTAATGATATCTGATTGACTGAGGACCTCTGCGAGTGGCGCATACTTGAAATGGAGCACCTCGGAGAGAAAAGTGTTCTTTTGGGTATCAAAGGCGATGACATGCATCCCAAAGCCTTTGGCAATCCGGATGACATGGAGACCGATGTGTCCAGTACCGACCACCCCGAGGGTCTTGTCCTTAAGGTCAAATCCCATGAGTCCCTCGATAGAGTAGTCGCCTTTTTGGCCTCGGGCGTAGGATTTGTGTACATTGCGTGAAAGTGCCAGAATGAGAGCGAACGTATGTTCAGCTACGGTATTCTCTCCGTAGTGGGGGACATTGGCTACAGCTATGCCGCGCTCGTTACAGGCTGGGATATCAATGTGATCAAAGCCGGTAGAGCGAGTGAGGAGTGCTTTGAGCTTGGGGAGGAGAGAGAGGGTCTCTGCTCCTACGGTTGAGTAGATAAAGACCGAGACGAGTTCACACTCCGAAGCCAGAGAAGCGTTCTTGGGGCTCAAGGGCTCTTGGAAATAGAGTACATCGTGTCCGGCGAGGTGCTGCTCGATGTAGGCCTGATCAGTGTCTGTGGCCTCAAAAAATGCGATACGCATACGATTGTGTGATTACTTGCTTCTAGTATAGTCGAAAACTGGCTGAGCAGATAGAGAGAACCATTTAAACCTTACCTATGACAGCATCAAAAGCATTGATCACACTCGAAATCCCGCGTCACTTGAATGATGTGCGTATAGACAGTGCGGCCGCCACCCTTATCAATGAAAAAATGCCTGAAATAAAGGAAATTTCTCGCTCACTGATCACGCGCCTCGTGAAGGAGGGCCGGATTCTTTGTAATGACAAGGCTGTGCCACCTCGATTTCTTGTCGCCACTCACGATAGCATTTCCTTTGAGGCGAATATCTTTGAGTCAACAGGTACTCCGGAAAGTATTCCCTCTCAGGACCTGGCCATTCAAGTGTTGTTTGAGAATGATGACTTCCTCATACTTGATAAGGGAGCAGGAGTCCAAATGCACCTGGCCGGTGGTATGGTCCGTCCGACTGTGGCCTCGTGGATCTGTGAGCGGTATCCGGCACTTGCGACGATAGGAGAGAGCCCGCTTCGTCCCGGTATCGTGCATCGACTAGATCGGGACACGTCTGGAGTCCTCGTCATAGCCAAGACTAATGAGGCCTTTCAAGCTCTGAAACAGTCCTTTCAGGAGCGCACCGTCAGCAAGAAATATGTGGCGCTTGTCTCCGGTCATCTCAAGGAACTTACAGGGAGTATCGATGCGCTTCTCATGCGAACACCGGGAGAGCTCAGGCGTCGAGCGGTTGACCCGGAGCATTTCACAGGTACTCTCCCAGGAAACGCTCGCACGGCGTATACCGAATACCGGGTTCTCACTCGATATGTTGGGTACGACTTGGTAGAACTTACCCCGAAGACCGGGCGCACACACCAAATTCGTGTCCACTTGGCGTTCCTCGGCCACCCAGTCGTGGGCGATAGCCTCTATGCTTGGAAGGATGCCAGGAAAAAAGATGTCCTTCAGCCGGAGCGCCATCTCCTGCATGCAAGACAGCTTTCTTTTGAGCTTTTTGGCCAAAAGTATAACTTCCAGGCCCCCCTCCCAGCTGATTTCCAGGCCATCCTCTCAGTCCTTGACCCCGCACCTTTTCAAGAAGAAGGAGTTGGCAACTGATTATTCAAGCCGATAGGCGGCTACGCCTAACAATCCCCTGAGAGAACAAGTTTTCTGTTGGAAAAGGTGCGGGGTTGACGAAACCCTAGTATCAAGCTATGATGGTGAGGCTTTAGATGGCCTTTCTGTAGAAGTGTAGGCCTCTTTTTTGAACCTAATGAAACGTGTATGCACCAGAAACTGATTTCCTTCAATTTGAGCCAGAGAAAGCCGATGGCTGATCTCCCTGAGTTGCGCGCCGGTGACGTCGTCAAGGTGTACCGCAAGATCAAAGAAGGCGCCAAAGAGCGTACCCAGATGTTTCAGGGTACCGTCATTGCGCTTAAGGGTGGCCAGAGTGCCTCTCGGACCGTGACCA
Source organism: uncultured Bdellovibrionales bacterium (assembly GCA_964398755.1). Lineage (GTDB taxonomy): Bacteria > Patescibacteriota > Minisyncoccia > Moranbacterales > UBA1568 > UBA1568. The sequence continues at coordinate 77 of CAYNNJ010000001.1, read as the reverse complement.
TTCGCAAGGTATCTGATGGTATTGGTGTTGAACTTATCCTCCCCCTCTCTTCCGCTCAGATTCAAAAGATTGAGTTC